>NZ_JBHZGV010000008.1:0-252326 GCF_043359985.1 Comamonas trifloxystrobinivorans | reverse complement strand
TTCTATAGCGGGGTTTGCGGGGCTGACTCATGCAGCAAGCCTACCGCTGGAAGAGCAACGATTTATGCAACAACGCCGAAAGCTGGAAGTGAAGAACGCCGATGAGCGCAAGCAGATCGCGGTGCGCAAGTCGGTGCTGGTGAGCCCCGAATTCAAAGCCTTGTGGGACCGCATCAAGCACAAGACCACGTATCGCGTGCACTTCGACAACGAGAAACTGATCGAGAAGTGCATCGAAGCCTTGAACGACATGCCACCGGTCGCCAAGACCCGACTGCAATGGCGCAAGGCCGGCATTGAGATTGCCAAGTCTGGCGTGGGCGCCATCGAGAAGGCCGGTGCAGACACCGTCACGCTGAACGAGAACGACATCGAGTTGCCCGACCTGCTCACGGAGCTGCAGGACCGTACCCAGCTCACGCGCAAGACGATTGCACGCATCCTGACCGAAAGCACGCGCCTGAACGAATTCAAGCGCAACCCCCAGCAGTTCATCGAGCTGGCGGCCGACTCCATCAACCGCTGCAAACGTCTCGCCCTGGTGGACGGCATCAAGTACCAGCGGCTGGGTGACGACTCCTATTGGGCACAAGAACTGTTTGAAGACCCCAAGAACGTGCTGATGGGCTACCTGAACGAGCACAACGCGCGGATGAACGCCGAAAAGTCGGTCTACGAGCACGTGGCCATCGATTCAGCGGTGGAGTGGGAGTTTGCCGACCAGCTGGAGAAGAACAACGCGGTCAAGGTCTACGCCAAGCTCCCGAGCTGGTTCAAGGTGCCGACGCCCTTGGGTAGCTATAACCCCGACTGGGCTGTGTTGATCGAGCGCGATGGACACGAGCGCCTGTACTTCGTGGTGGAAACCAAGAGCAGCCTGTTCGACGAAGACCTGCGCGACCGCGAAGGCGGCAAGATCAAATGCGGCACGGCGCACTTTAAGGCGCTGGCTGTGGGTGAAAATCCGGCAGTGTATGGGAAGTTCAAAGATGTTGAAGGTTTAATTGTCGCATCCCGGATGATCATAGGGACGCTTGACGAACAAATCAGGGCGTTGAGCGTACCAGTCCTTCATGGCCTGAATGGGCGTTCTGGACTTCAGGGCTGACTGGGGCAATTGGTGGTTGTACAAGGCCACGTATCTCAACAGCGTCTGCTCCAAATCCTCTCCACTGTAGAAGCGGTGGCTTCGCAGCACATCGGCAATGCGGCCGTTGAAGCGCTCGACCATGCCATTGGTGCGAGGCGTTCTGGGCTTGGTCAGCCGGTGCTCAATGCCCAGGCTGGCGCACAGTTGATCGAACTCGTGCGCCCCAGTGGGCTGCCTGGCCCGCGAGGCAAAGAGCCGATCAGTGAACTCCTTGCCGTTGTCGGTGAGCACCTTCTGAATGCCCATCGGAGATGCCTTGTGCACGGCATTGAGAAACGCCTTGGCGCTGGCCGCCGTCTTGTTCTTCTTGATCTGCACGAACACCCAGCGGGTGGCCCGGTCGATAGCCACGAACAGGTAGCGCCGGCTGCTCTCGCCCTGCATCTGCGGCAGGTACTTCAGGTCCACGTGCAGGTAGCCTGGTTCATAGGCCTTGAACGTCTTGCTCACAGGCGCAGGCTGCGAGGGTTTGAGTTCGCCCAGGTTGCCCACACCATGGCGGCGCAAACAGCGATCCAGGCCCGAGCGGGTGGCTTTGGGGCAGATGAATTCGCGGGTGACCGCCAGCAGGTCATCCAAGGGCAGCAGCAGGGTGCGACGCAGTTCAACCACCACACGTTCTTGCGCGGGCGTGAGGGTGGTCTGCAGCCGATGCGGGGTGTGGGAGGCGTCGTGCACGCTGGTACGCCTCTTCCACTTGCGAGCCGTCTCTTCAGAGATGCCATAGCGCTGCGCCAGAGCGACCACGCTGTCAGTGCTGGACGCAATCTCGGCTCGAATCGCTGGCGTCGTTCGAGCGTTCTTGTGCAGCGCGATCATCATCAGAGGACTCCCGGGGCGAGGATTGAACGACCCAGCAGATCATCCACCAACTGGCGCATCGCCTCGCGTGCTGCCAGCAACGGGTATCTCCTGGGGTCTATGCAATCATCCGGGATGCGACATTTAATGACCCGAGCCCTGGACATGGACGGCACCACAATATGAAGACCAGTTCATTTCTTTTGCAAGCACTGACTCTGGATTTTGGCGATCAAGCTCAAATTCCCGTCACTTTTCTTGGTCCACAAGCCAATCTAAAAAGAACACACATTTCCATAGTTGCCGGCGCCAATGGCACAAGCAAAAGTAGATTGCTAGCTGTTCTTATTGAAAAGCTGTGCTCAATCGAGGCAATGCAAGACCAGGACCAGGATCAGGACAAATATAGTCGCCGGTACTCTCATCAGAGCGCATTTGGCCTTACCTGCACTGGGCTATCAACGCTCATCAATGGCTCTGACAAGTTATTGCAAGAAGGAAAGCAAGATCTCATTGGGGATGTTGGCTTACCTACACGAGTGCTGGCGCTATCGAACTTGGTAATGGATAAATTCCATTTTCCTCGCGACACAAATCGCGATACGCAATTAGAGGAACCATTTTATAGATACCTTGGAGTCCGGCAGGCGACGAACCTAACGACAACAGGCTCCGTGGAAAGATCTGTTGGTGAAGCCGTTCTACACATGGCATCGGATACTGAGAGACTTAATGCCTTCCAGGACTGGTTGCATCTGGTTTTTGGTGGCGGACGAGAATTGGCATTTCTTTTCCCACGCATCACCAAATCAGAAATCGAAAAATTTCTTAACAGAAAAGATAAGGAAGAATATGTCCTTGAACGAATGAAGCGGAGACTAGGGTCAGCCAGAAGTGCATCCACAAATGAAGCTTTCATTGTGGAAGCGACAGCGGAAATATCTTCTCTGTTTGAGTTCTTGTCACAACATCTAACGGAATATAGTCTTCCAAATAGTATTGGTAAGTCAAGGCCTGAAGCATTCTTGCGACTCGCGACATTGAGCAGTAAGGATGGAAAGACCCTCAGCTCACTCATTAAGAATTTTTCAACAGCAAGTCGTGCAGGATTTTCCGCATGGCCGTCCTTGTGTATTGAGGGGGCGCCATGGATACCATTTGGCCAACTAAGCTCTGGAGAGCAAAATCTACTTTCCGTAGGTGCCAAGCTCATTGCATATTCTCGACCAGGATGCCTCGTTGTTATCGATGAGCCTGAGGTAAGCCTAAACGTAGCCTGGCAACAGCAATACACTGAGCTAGTTCTCAAATCCCTTTCGCATGCGCCCGGAAGTCATGTATTGATTGCCACGCACTCCCCTCATTTGATTGCCAGTCTTCCAAATGGAAGCGCAAGTATTGTCCTTGCAGAAAAAAATGGCTGGCATTCGAAGTTCAAAACAATCGATGCAGCATTTGAAGGATGGGGCTCTGAATCCGTTCTTTACCAAGTACTCGGCATCCCATCAGCTTCGAGCTTTCACCTCAACAGAGACCTTGCAGTTGTCTTGAAGCATATTCAGGAGGGTGGGGAAGATAAGAAACTAATTCAAGCCTTCCTTGAAAAAATATTAAAGCTTGACTATCAGGAGACTGAACCACTTGGGCTTGTTGTTGCCGAAATCGAAAAGTATTTGGAATCACTTCAATGAAAAAGTTGGTCGTACCCGCCTACGGCTGGCGAACTGCAAAGGCTTTATTTAAATACGCGGAAACCACGAAAGCGAAAGACCCGTGGAGTGGCGGCACGAAGTTAACAAAGGAATTTAAAAAGGATGTAACGGCGCTCTTACTGGTCGAGCAGTCCAAACGATGTGCCTACTGCGGCGGGCGTCTATTTGAAAAAAGGCCACACCGCGATCACATCGCCCCAAAGGAAAAATATAGAAAGTGGATGTTCTGGCCAGAGAATTTGGTACTCGCATGTTTCGCTTGCAACACAGATTCAAAGGCCACCTTCGACCCAGTTGTCACAGAAGGGGCGACATACAGACTTACCGAATTTTCGATAGTGCACCCGTATCTGGACGAGCCGACGGATCACATTAATTACGCCGCCGATGGGCTAAGTATTCTTATCAGCCCGGTCAACAACTCCCCAAAAGGATTGAAGACAATTCAGCTCTTTGGCTTAACAGATCCTGAGCGAGCAAAACAGAGGGCAAAGGATTTGTTGCTTGACTCGGATGCTAATCATTTATATGGAAATTTCAAAGACCTATATCAGGCTGTCGTTGACCAAATTCAAAATCAGCATCTGAAAATGCGAATGACATAGACACAAAGGGGGCTTTACTGCGCGAGCGCGCATCAGCCAGCAAGATGCGCGTTCTAGACGTTTGGTCTTTGCAGAGGTACACGTACTCGATCTTTTCAGCAGGCTCCGGTGACTTAGAAACAGAACATTCCGTGCCGTGCTGCGAAACCATAGAAACTCGTCTGCTATTCCAGTTCACGACCATATTTGGAAGCACTGCTTGCGTGTACGAATGGGCAGAGTTGTAACTGCGACGGCCTGTTGGCCGCCGCACGGTTTCTGCACTATTTCTTTGCACGCGAGAACTGCCACGCGGTGTCGAAGGGCAGGATCTTGCGGATCGGAGGCAAGGGGTCGTAGTAGTCGAAAGCACGGATGCGGCCTTGGACCACGACGCGGCCGGTGTCGTAGACGTTGACGATCAGGCCGCACCAGAGGTCAAAGCGGGTGTAATGGCCCATCCGCTGCTTTTCGGTGATGTAGACCTTGTTGGCCCGGAAACGGCGTTCGATGTATTGAGCGGTGCTCATAGATAGCTCCTGGTAGATGCGGGGAATTCCGCCCGGAGCCTTTACATGACAGCACTACAGAGAAAGAAGCATGGTTGGCAAGGGCACCTGCTGCCAATTTGCAATAGCCAATGTGTATCAATGAAGTGAGTGCAACACCATGCCAAGCAAGCTGTCGAAATGGGGTAACTCGCTCGGTGTTCGAGTGCCGAGCCATATTGCCGAGCGGGCCGGTCTGCAATGCGGCGACCAGCTCTACATCCGTCTGCTCGATTCGGGCGACATTCTGGTGAGGGCGGCTCGTCCGGGCGCGGTCCCACCGGGCTACGCAGTCCCGAATGGCAGCGCGCCCACCCCTGAGGCCAAAACGTCCGATGACGGCAGCTGGGATGTGTGGTGATTTCTGGTTCGTCTGAAGCGAAGTCACACCGAGATTGCGGCCGGTTTCGCCCCGCGCTACTGTGACGACGCGGCGATGGCTGGCTTCAACTGGTCAGCCGCGCCGCACTAGCAAATCTGCCGATCGCTGCCGGTCACCTCCAAGGGCTGAGACGTTTTGTCTCAGCCCTTTGTCGTTTCTGGCGGGCAGGTTGGCGCAACCCCATCTGAAGGAAACCCCATGTCTCAAGAATCCGCCATGCCGCCGAAGGCAGGCCCTGCATCGCCTAACGATCCACTGCCCATCGCCATCCACCCGCCCGTGCTCTTCGAGTTGGGCGATGTCGTCGCCACGCCGCCCGCGCTGCGATTGATCGAAAAGCGCGGCGCAAACGTCCTCGACTTGCTGCGCCGTCACCAGCGGTGCGAGTGGGACGCCATGTGCGCGGAGGATCGCAATGCCAACTGGCAGGCTGTTTTGTCCGGCGAGTCGCGCATCTTCTCTTCGTTCGACATCGGCAAGGAAGGCGACCAGGCGGTCGTGTGGGTCATCACCGAGTGGGACCGCTCGGTCACCACGGTGCTGCTGCCCAGCTGCTACTAACCCCAAAGCACCGTCCGCAGGCCGCAGCGCAAAGTTGCGGCCAGTTCATTCCGCCGTGCCGCGTTCGCGCCGCACGGCTTTTTGTCGCTGCGTTCGTAGCGATAGCACGCACTTATCACTACCAAAATGACCACCAAAAAACCGCACGCATTGGCTGGCACCAAATCGCCAGCGTCGAGCGAAGAATCCACCGCCAGCACCGCAGCCAAAACGGCAGAGAAGCCGCCGACTGGCTCCGTGGCTGGCTACGTCGCCTCTGCCAGCTCGAAAGCCACCAAGCGGGCCTATGCCAGCGATGTGCGCCATTTCATCCAGCACGGCGGGGCCATACCGGCAACACCGGCCATGGTCGCGGAGTACTTGGCGAAGTTGGCCCCGGCCATGAAAGTGGCGACGCTGGAGCGGCGCTGCGTGTCCATCGCACAGGCCCACCGCGACCAAGGGCTGAAGTCACCGACGCGGGCCGACGTGGTCGTGGCGACCATGAAAGGCATCCGCCGCCAGCACGGCACCCGCCAGCGTGCGGTGAAGCCCATCACCCGAGACGTGCTGCTTGAGATGCTGGCCGTGCTCGATCAGCAGAAGTCACACCCCACCAAGGCAGCGCGAGACAGGGCCTTGCTGCTGGTCGGTTTCGCCGGTGCGTTCCGTCGCGCTGAGCTGGTGGCCTTGCGGGTGGAGGACGTGGCCTTCCATGAGACGCATGTGGAAGTGCTGCTGCGGTTCTCCAAGACCGATCAGTTCGGCAAGGGGCGGTCGGTGTTTCTGCCGCAGGCCAGCGGCGAGCGGTGCCCCATCAAGAGCCTCAAGGCGTGGTTGGCGGTGGCCGGCATCGAAACCGGCTGGCTGTTCCGCTCGGTGACCAAAGGCGGTGTGGTGTCTGATGACCCGCTGACGGCGCAGTCAGTGGCCTTGATTGTGAAGCGTGCTGCCAAGGCTATGGGGCGTAAACCGGAGGAGTTTTCGGGCCACAGCCTTCGCGCGGGCTACGTGACCACGGCGGCGATGGCATCGCTGCCCACCTGGCTCATCCGGGAACAGACCGGGCACCGCAGCGACGCCGTGCTGGCCCGCTACATCCGGCCGGTCGAGAAGCGGAAGATTCCGTCGCTGCTTTGACTGGTACCAGCAGAATGTAGGCCTGCGAAGAAGGGAGGGGAATTTGCAGGTCGAGCTATATACCGGGGACATCCCGTCAGTTTTTGAGCGGTTCAGTGACTTGGTCGGTGCGCAGCACTGGAAGAAGCGAGTTGACCTTCTCAAGGCCGATATCCGAGGCAACAAGCTGCTGAGGGAGCACCTGCTCCAAGAGAATGAGTTTGCTTTTGGCCTGCAGGCGGCGTCCGAACTCACGAAGAAGTATGGCCGGTTGCCCGTGCACCAGATGGACATCAGCCCGCTGTATCCGTGCATGGCCTTTGCCGCTCAGATACTGTCGATTGCTGAATCCTCCGCCGGCCCCCAGCGAGCCCAGCTGGTGCGCCGTGTTCACGGTGCACTGAAGAACCCGGATGACTTGCGCGGCATGCGCCTGGAGCTGACGGCCGCGACTCACTTCCTTCGGCGTGGTCTCGAAGTTCAATGGCCCGAAGTGACCGGGGGAGGCACGATGGATCTCCTGATCCCGGCTCTCGGACCACAAGGGCTTGAAATCGAGTGCAAATCTATCTCTGATGACAAGGGGCGCAAGATTCCCAAGCGTGACGCCTTGGATTTCTGCGCACTTGTGGCGCCCAAGCTGGATGCTCTTGGGAAAGGGCTGAAAGTAGGTGTCGCGGCTGTACTGACCCTTGATGGGCGCATGCCAGGGAACTTCTTGGAACGTCGGAAGTTGGCGGAATCATTGGTTCGTCATGTGCTGTCTGGCGTCAGCAACTGCCAGTTGGATGGGGCGAATCTGCGAATTCACGAATTCGATCCCCTTCTGCTTGGAGATGTTGGAGACGACGGGCGGCCCGTGATCTCAAGAGACCAAGTCGATACGATTACCGGGACGACAAACAGGCAGGCTCTGATCGTTGGTCGAAAGAGCGGAGGGGCTATCGTCCTGGTGCTTCAGAGCGCGCAGGACGACTCGCTGCTGACCTACACGTTTGACACCCTGTCCCGGTCGGCCAACAGGCAGCTGTCTGGACAAAGAGCCGGGATGTTCCTGGTGGGCCTCGACGGGCTGGAGGCGGAATCGTTGTTGGACCTTGCTCAGCAGGATGGAGCTGGCGATCAGCCTCCAACGGCCCTTCGCGTTCGGGTCAGTGAATTTCTGGCCAGCCACGGCCGGGACCATGTCATTGGGGTTGGGTTTATCAGCAAAGGAGGACTACGCCCCGCTGCTGGTGGTGTGACTGACAGTGGGGGCTCCGCCTATGTTTTCCCGAAACGCGAAAGTCCCTTTTGGCATGACGATTTCGCCGGGCTGTTTGCCGAGAGGGCATGAACGGCTTGGCGCTTAGACCCAGCGCAGGGCTTCAGGGCGCCAAGTGGCCGTTGCCTGACTGCTGGCGGTGGCGACCTGCGTCGGTGGCCACAGCAGGTCGTCCAGCAGTGCGACGGTCTCACCCAGGCTCGCGGCTTCGATGCGGTTCTTGTTCAGGAAGGCCTGCCACTGGCGCAGCTTTGCGGCGTCTTCGCTGAACTGCTGGGTCAGTGCCAAGGGCCGCTCGGTGGGTAGGGCGGTCTGGCGTCGGGCAAAGGTGGCGGCAATGGCTGCTGCCAGTGTGGCACCGTCCAGTTCCGTGCGCCGTGCGATCACCGCCAGGTCGAAGAAGTCCTTCATGCGGCTGTTCGCTTGCCCCAGCATGACCATGGCCTGGTATTTCTCGGCGATTACGGTGTAGACCGGATAGACCCGCAGCGTGGGGGCTGGGAAGTCGCCCAGCAAGGTGGGGTAGGCCACTGTTTGAGGCCCCGGCGTGACGGCATCACCGAAGCCCACGTCGATCTGAAGTGCGCAGCGTGCGGAACCGATGCGTGCCACCAGCGTGATGCGGGTGCCGCCGTAGGTGTTGTCCTCGCGAATGGCGTCGGCCTTCACGGAGTCTGGGTCGAACACGATGCCGTCGCCCAGGTCCATGACGGCGATGTCGCGGAAGGTGGCGATCAGGTTCGCCTCGTCGTCAGGGCCAAAGCCCAGCAAGTCAGCGTCCCGCGTCGGGCGGTGCGGGGTGTCGTACCACAGCGCAAAGAGCAGGGCGCCCTTCAGCAGAAACCGGTCGGCATGCGGTGAGGCGCTGACGCGAGCCAGCAGGCGCTCCATGCCGAAGCGGTTCAGCAGCAGGCTGTAGTCGTCGCCACGCTGCTTGGCGAGGGTCAGCAGCCTTGCCAAGATCGACGTGGAGAGGTTGCCGGTCATTGCGTCACCGCCTCCAGATAGGGCCGCATGACACGTTCCACCCGGTTGATCTTGGCGAAGTGGCTCAGCTCGGCCATGGTGACCTTGCGGCTGCGCCAGGCATCTTTCAGTGCCTCCAGCGCCACGTCCAGGCCGATCTTGTTGCGAAACTTGAAGCAGTCGGTCACCGTCTTGGCGGCGCTGTACACGCGGATGGGCGCGCCGTGGTCGGTCATGGTCTGGATGCCATCGCTGTAGGCGGTGCCGCGCAGGCGCGTGATGCGCAGCGTGGGGTAGCTCAGGGCCGGGGTTTGTGTCGCCTCGGGCAGCGCGATCCACACTTCGTGCGGCAGCTGCGTGCCGATCTCATGGAATTGCAGCGCACTCAGCAGGCACAGCACGGCCTTGGGAACGCGCTGGCAGACCTCGATCAGCGTCTGGTGCTCGGTGACTTCAGCATCGGGCAGTCCATACAGGCCACGGCCCAGCCGTTGCAGCTTGCCGGCCTGGTGTAGCCGGATCAGCAGCTGCGGTGACCAGCCGTGCTCGCGCACATCCGCCGCCCGCAGCACGCGTCGGTGCCGGGCCAGTTCGAGGATGTGGTCAGACTGATTCATGAGGGGTAGTTTAATATCCTCATTACTTTTGTTCAAGTGATGCGAAATTCAATCATCCATGCGCCGTGGGGTTCTACTGCTCGCCGATCTTGCGCATGGCCGCCGTGGCTTCTTCCATGGCGTTGCGAACCGGGGCGACGATCAATCGAGCGTAGACCTTGGTGGCTTCCGGAGTCTTGTGGTTCAGAACCCTGCCGATGATGGGCAGGCTGGTGCCGTTGCTGGCCAGCCAAGAGCCCAGCGTGCGGCGCAGGTCGTGGATTTTTAGGTCACGCATCTCGTAGTGCTGCAAGTGCAGCCCGTGCTTCTCCGCCAATGGCGTGTAGCGGTCGATGGTCTGGACCGGGAAGTCGATGGCCTCTTCCAGGGCCAGTTGGTAGTCGAAGGTCTTGGCCGTTGCCTTCTCCGCCAACGCCTCAACCAAACCCAACGCCGTGCCGCGCGCCAGCATGCGCTCCCAAGCCCCTCGTGGCTCCACCAAATGACCGCATTCGCCAGAACCAGGGAACACGAAAAGAGAATCGCTGCCTTGGGCAGCCTTCTTTCTTCGTTCCAGAACCTCGATGGCCTCGGGGGTCAGCAGCACGGTCTGCGGCTCGCCGTTCTTCGTCCTCTCGATGTTCCATTCCTTGCGTTCAAGGTGAACATCCGGCCATTGCATCGACATGACGTTGCTGCGGCGTGCTCCCGTGTACAGGGCGAGTTTCACGAAGTCACGCACCAACTCGTTCGTTTCATGCTCCATGGCCAGCATGAGGCGGGGCATCTCATCGGGGAGTACGAATCTTGAGCGGGACTTCTCCCTGTACTTGTCCATTCCCCGGCAGGGATGGTTGCCGTCGAAGTAGTCCCACTGGATGGCACGGCTGTACATCGAGCTGATTAGTGCGATCACGCGATTGGCCGTCGTCGGTATGTGGCCCATCTTTGCGTGATGGGCGATCAGCTGAGCGCGCGTGATGTCAGACAGCCGCAGCTTTGCAAGGTTGACTCCGTAGTCATTCGTGTTGATGTGGCGCTTGAACTTATCGAGGTCTTCCTTGTGGGAGATCTTGCGGACGGACGAGTGACGCTCGTAGTACACCTTGAAGAAGTCGGCCAGCGTCATCTCATTGCGTCGGTCGCGCATCGACTCGGCAGGGTTGAGGTCCTGCGCAATGTCTGCATTCAGCGCCGCGACGGTCTTGCGAGCTTGCTCAATGCTCACATCCGGGTAGCGCCCGATCTTGATGCGCTCCGGTCTGCCCTGAATGCGTCGGTAGAGCAAGAAACTCTTCCGGCCGGTCTTGCCGACGCTGATCGCGAGTCCTTTGGTGTCCGTGTCGTAGAAGTAGGCCACGCCTTCGGACGGCAGCGTCAGCCGGTCGAGGACTCGCTTGGTGAAATTAAGGCGGTTACTGGGGGGTGGTTGGTCTTTGTGCATGCGGGAAATCTTGCTACGCGGTGGCTACGAGCCCCGTGCCTTTTGCAGAGATAGATCGCACGCTTGCTACGCCGAGCGTTGATCGAGGCCAGCCACGGTTTACCGAGACTGGCCGTTCGACCCGCAGGGCTGTTGAGGTTGTTAACGTCCGTTGTCTACAAAGGGCGACGAGAGGCGAAAAACAACATTAGCCGTAACCATGCTCATAATCCATTGGTGCCCAGTTCGACTCTGGGAGGCCCTACCACTCTCATTTCAATCCTTGCAGAGGGTTGCTCTATCAGGCTTGCTTTCACTGCAAGCCTTTCTTTTTTGCGGAACTCGCCAAGCCAAACGGGCTCTGAAGCTGGGTTGTTTGCTTTTGCCCGCCCTCCTATGTACTCCCGCCGTTCGGTTTTATTGTCAGGAAGTCTGTCTGCCGCCATGGCAGGCCTGCTGCCGTTGAGCGAGGCTTTGGCCCGCAGCGCACCAGCGCCAGCTCAGAAAATGCCTGTGCTGTTCATCGGCCATGGCAGCCCGATGAATGCGATCAGTAGCAATAGCTTTACCCAGGCTTTGTCGGCCTGGGGGCAGAAGCTGCCCAGGCCGACGGCGATTTTGGTGGTGTCGGCCCATTGGCTGACGCGCGGCAGCACCGGGGTGACGGTGAACGAGCGGCCGCGCACCATCCACGATTTTTCGGGTTTCCCTGCTGCACTGAACGACATGCAATACCCGGCGCCCGGCCACCCGGCGCTGGCGGCGCAAGCTGCGCAACTGGTCAAAAGCGGCAAGGCACAACTGACCGACCAATGGGGGCTGGACCACGGCACCTGGACGGTGCTGCACTACCTTTTTCCCAAGGCCGATGTGCCGGTGTTTCAGCTGTCGATCGACTACAACCAGCCAGGCGCCTACCACTATGCAGTGGGGCAGGAGCTGGCGGCGTTACGCGAGAAAGGCGTGTTGATCATCGGCAGCGGCAATATCGTGCACAACCTGCGAGCCACCGTGCGCGGCGCACCCGAAGGCCTGATGGCGGCCCGCGATTGGGCGCAGCAGTTTGACGACGTGGTCAAGCAAGCGCTGCACGAGCGCAACGACGATGTGTTGGTGCAGTACCAGCAGCTGCACGCATCTGCCGCCATGGCCGTGCCAACACCAGACCACTATTGGCCGTTCCTGTATGCCTTGGGCGCAGGTAAAAGCCGTACCGCGCCGACGCAGGTTTTTGCCGGTTTCCAAAGCGGCACCATCAGCATGCGTTGTTTGCAGTTTGATGCGTGAATCGGCTCTGAAGAGCGCGGTCCCAGAAAGCAAAAAGCACTCCAGATCGGGAGTGCTTTTTTGTATCTGGCGGAAGCGGTGGGAGCCAAAGATATAAGAAATAAGGCGTTCTAGCGCATTTTTATTTGTCTATAGGCCATCGTATAGGCCAACAAAAAACAGACGCGCCAGGGCTTGATTTGGTGGCTTGGTGAGGCTTTCATGAAAGCGGCAAAGCTGGTATTCGCAGGTCCGTAAAAACCCGACGATTCCCGACAGTTAAACCAGGGGTAAAACCCGGCAGCGAGGCCGCGCCAGTGCTGGAAAGCGCATGGCCCGACAGTGTCGACGAATGCGACCTATTAAGAGCGCGGGCGCGGCGGGGTCTCGACCGCGCGCGGCGGGGTTGGGTGGGGGTGCGGGCCGGGGGTGGGGTGGCCTGGGGGTGGTGCTGATGGGGGTGGGGCTGGCCAGGCGGGCGCTGGTGGGGCTGGGGCGCAGGGGCTGGGGGGTGCAGGGGCGTGAAAAAGCCCGCGCGCTGGCGGGCTTGTGGTGCGGTGCTGGGGGTGGTGCTACTCGTTGGCGTCTGACTCATCCAGCTTGTAGGGGATGAAGCGCACTACCTCGCGGCCGGCCTGCTCGTTGATGGCGCCGGCTATGTCTGTCTGCAAGGTGACAATCTCATTGCGTGCAAACACCTTGGCGGCCTTCTCCACATCGCCAAAGCCGCCGGCCGCATTGGGCAGCATGCCGATCACCTGCGGCGGCACGCGGTGGGCGGCCAGCACATCGTCGCGGCTGGCATTTTTGATGCTCAAAAAATCGTCCTTGGCCGCCACCTCGCTGATGGGTATCAGCTGCAGCCCGTCCTTTTTGCCGTTGGGCGCGTAGTAGAAGACGTTGCGGAAGTTGCCGCCGTTCTTGGTTTGCGTGAGCTGTTGGCGCAGCGCGTCGATATCCTCCTGGCGCTGGGCCGGGTCGGTGGCGTACAGGATGAAGCCCGCGTGGCTGCCGTTGTTGTAGTAGCGGCGGCGGAAAAGCGTTGCGCTCTCGTTGAGCTGGGCCGACTGCATGGCGCCCAGGTAGCCGGGCACGCCATAAATTTCCTGATGCAAATCGGGCTCGCGCAGGTGCAGGATCGAGCCGCGCTTAAATTCGTGCGGCGCCTGCATATCGGTCACCAAAAAATGCCGCCACGGCTCGATGCCCACGCGCATGTACTTGGCCAGCGTGTGGCGCAGCACCAGCTTGTCGCCCAGGAGGTTTTCGCGCCACTCCAGATAGGCGTTTCCCAGCACGCAAAAATCAAACACAAAGGCCTTGAATGCGGCCGCGCTCAGCCAGGGCGTGGGCACAAAAGTGCTGGCCAAAATGTTGACCTTGCAGCGCAACGCCGATTCGTGGTGCGCCCCCACGCGCAACAGCCGCGCCAGGGCCGCCAGGCTAACCGGCGGCTCATAGTACGGGCCGTTCTCCACGCACTCGGCGTACTCCATGATGGCCGCGCGCCCGCCTATCACCGGCTCGGGCTCGCCCAGCTGAAAGCTGAACAACTGGCTGTTGCCCTCGCCATGCGGCACGTTGTCCACGGCCTGGTGGGTGCCATCGGGCACGCGCGAATGTTGAATGCCGCGTGCGTGGGCGCGGTTGCGATTGCGTTTTGCCATTACGAATAAACCTCAATGAATGATTGCGTTTGCGGCGTCACCAAGCCGGTGCCCACTTCCAGCGCCTCGTTGCTCAGCGCGTTCATGCATGCCCAGGCCAAGTCACTGTGGCCAGCCTCTTTGCTGCGGCCGGCGGCATAGGTCACGCTGCGGCCGCTGGGCGTCAGCTCGCGTTTAATCGCCATAAAGCTGCTGGCCAGCTCTTTGTTGCCCGCGTCAAACTGCAGGCGCTGGGCCTTGATGACCTGTTGCGCCTTGAGCACCAACATGGTTTTGCTCTCCACGCTGTAGTTGATGCCGCGCGCGGCCGGAAAAAACTTCTGCACCAGCTGGAACACGCCCTGGCCAATGCCGGTGGTATCTACCGTCAGCTGCTGCACGTTGTAGCTGTCGCAAACCTTTTTGATCGCCTCGGCCTGCGCCTCAAAATCCAAGCCGCGCAGCTGCTGGGTGTACAGCACGCGCAGCGGGCCGCCGGGGCTTGCAGGCGGTGCCAGCACCACCAGGCCGGCACTGTCGCCCGTATGGCTGGGGTCATAACCCACCCACACCGGCGCCCAGCCAAAAGGCCGCTGGGTGAAGGGCTTGAAGTCTGTCCACAGTTCCCAGCTGTCCACCATGCACGGCTGCAGGGCCACCAGCGGGAAAACGCTGTGCGAATCGTCCACAAACCCGCACATCAGCAGGTTGTCAAACTCGGCGTCTGAATACTCCAGCCGCAGCTCGTCAATATCGAACAAATCGCAGCCGCCGGCCGCCGAATCCAAGATATTGACGATGTGGCGCCATACCTTGTCCTCACCCGTAAACCCGCCTGCCAGCTTGCCGTGGGTAATGTCAATCTCGGTCTTGAACTTGCGGCAAAACTTCTTGGCGCTCCACAAATCGTAGGCCGCATGCTGAATGCTCGACGGCGTGGAAAAATAGGTTTTGCGCCACTTCTTGTGCATGGCCATGCCGCTGGCCACCTTGTTCAGGCGCTCAAAATCGGTAGTCCAGAAATACTCGTCAAAGTAGAAATTGCCGTGGTAGCCCTGGGCCGTGCGGGCATTGCTGCCCAAAAAGTACAGCGTGGCGCCGTTGCCAAAAACAATGGGGTCGCCCTTCAACTCCACTTGGCACACCTCAAACACAAACGCCTGGATGTACTGCTTGAAAATGTGCGCCTGCGCCTTGCTGGCAGACAGGAAAATCTGGTTGCGCCCCGTCTCCAGCGCATCAATCAACG
Source organism: Comamonas trifloxystrobinivorans (assembly GCF_043359985.1). Classification (NCBI taxonomy): domain Bacteria; kingdom Pseudomonadati; phylum Pseudomonadota; class Betaproteobacteria; order Burkholderiales; family Comamonadaceae; genus Comamonas; species Comamonas trifloxystrobinivorans. Next base: position 237,080 of record NZ_JBHZGV010000008.1, on the reverse strand, counting down.
CCTCGCGCGCAAAGTACCAAGTGGCGCCGATCTGGCGGCTTTTCAAAATATGGCGCGTGCGCTGGTGGCTGTTCTGCAACCAGGCCAGCTGGTACTTGAAGCAGCTCTCAATGAACGCATCGCGCAGCTGCTCTACCTGCTCGGGCGAGAGATAGTTTTTAACCGGCTGCTTTTTTGGCCCGGCGTTGCGCGCGTCAATCCTGGGGTTTAGATCGCTCTCGCGGCCGGTCTGGTTGTAGCGGCCAATGCGGGCAAGGCGCTCCATCTGCCGGCCGAGCAAGTCAATCTCTTTGTAATCGCTGCCCGTCTTTTCGGCCTTGGCCACCAGCTGCGCATAGCGGGTTTCTGTCACGCACTCGGCGCGTTGCGTGGGGCTTGCTTCTGCCCAGCGCTCGGCCTTGTGCCAGCCGTGCAGCGTGGCGCGCGGCACGCCCAGGTGCTCGGCAATATGCGTCAGCTTCCAGCCCTGCCAGTACAGATCGCGCGCGCGGCGCCGTTGACCTGCGCCGCCATCGGTAACGGCGCTACACTCGCCGGCGGGCAGGCCGTCCAGCTCAAACGGCAAGCCCTTGCCATTGGGCGAAATCTCTTGCAGCACGGCGGCGGTAAATGCTGCCTCGGGCGTCAGCTCTGGCGTTAAATCGGTAACGCGCGGCGTGCACTTGCCGCGTGCCTTGGCCAGGCGCTTAATGGCGCGCGCCGGCGCACCTGGGCTGGTGCTGCCGGCTTCGGGTTGGGTGGTGCTGGGCTTGGGCGGCGCTACTTTCATGTCGTCAGTGTGCGCCGCGCGCGCGCGGAAATCGACCGGCAAAAAATGTCCCAAGCGCAGCCACAGCGCGCGCTCATTGCGGCAATGCGTGGGGGTGCCGAACATAGGCGGTAGATCAACAACCGCTTAACCGAGCCGCACCATGCCAAGCAAATTCTTTCGAGTTGCCACCGAAGGCGCAACCACCGATGGCCGCACCATTCAGCGCAGCTGGATCGAGCAAGCCGCCGCCAACTACAACACCGGCAAGTACCACGCCCGTGTCTGGCTGGAACACATGCGCGGCATGATGGCCGACAGCGCCTTTGCCGCCCTGGGTGATGTAGTCGCCCTCAAGGCTGCGCAAAACAGCGAAGGCAAGATGGAGCTGTTCGCGCAGATCGAAGCACTGCCCGCGCTCGTGGCCATGAACAAGGCCAAGCAAAAAATCTTTACCAGCATCGAGATTGACCCCGACTTTGCCAAGTCGGGCCAAGCCTACATGGTGGGCCTGGCTGTCACCGACAGCCCCGCCAGCCTGGGCACCGAAATGCTTACCTTTGCCTCGCAAAACCCGGCCGCCAATCCGCTGGCCGGCCGCAAGACCAGCAAAGACACGCTGTTTACCGCCGCCATCGAAACCGACCTGGGCCTGGAAGGCGAAGCCGAAGGCATTGCCAACACCATGCTGCAAAAGTTTGGCGAAGTGCTCGACAACCTCAAGGGCCTGGTAGCGACCAAGCCAGAGCCGGCCGCAGGCGACACCACCTTTGCCACCAAAACCATGGAAGTGCTGGGCGCCGCCAACGAAGCCATTACCAAGCTGTGCGCAGACAACGCCGCGCTGCTGGAAAAGCACAACGCCCAAGCCTCCGAGCTGGCCACGTTGAAAACCGACTTTGCCGCGCTCAAAACCAAGCTGGAAGGCACCGAAAACCACAGCAACACGCGCCCCGCTGCCACCGGCAACGAAGGCGCTGTGCTGGCCGATTGCTAAGACTGGCCCAGCCGCTCAATAGCCGCTCACACCGACAACCGAAAACCGCTTTTTTAAGGGACGCACTATGCGCAACGATACCCGCCTGAAGTTCACCGCCTACGTGGCACAGCAAGCAGCGCTGTCCAGCGTGGCAGACGCCGCCGTCAAATTTGCCATTGCACCCAGCGTGCAGCAGACCCTAGAGCAACGCATTCAGGAATCCAGCTCGTTCCTGGGGAAAATCAACATTGCCCCCGTCGATGAAATGATGGGCGAGCGCCTGGGCCTGGGTATCCACGGCACCATCGCCAGTCGCACCGACACCAGTGGCGATGGCGAGCGCAAGCCTGTGGATGTGTCGGATTTGACCAATAAGAACTATCTTTGCGCGCAGACCAACTACGACACTGCTGTACGTTATGCCAAGTTGGACATGTGGGCCAAGTTCCCCAACTTCCAAAAGCTGTTGTCGGCGGCCATCATTCAGCAATGCGCGCTCGACCGCATCATGATCGGTTTCAACGGCACACATGTTGCAAAAAACACCGACAACACTGCCAACCCGCTGCTGCAAGACGTCAACAAGGGATGGCTGCAAGACCTGCGCGAAAACCGCCCCGCTGCCGTAATGAACCAGGGCGCAACCCCTGGCAAAGTGGTGGTGGGTGCCGGTGGCGACTACAAGAGCCTCGACGGCCTGGTGTACGACGCCCGCCACAACCTCATTGCGCCGCAGTTCTCCGAATCCGCCGATTTGGTGGCCATCGTGGGCCGCGACCTCATGCACGACAAGCTGTTCCCCATCGTGGACGGCCAAACCGCGCCCACCGAAATGTTGGCCGGCAGCCTGGTGGTCAGCCAGGCCCGCCTGGGCGGCCTGCAAGCCGTCACCGTGCCGTACTTCCCGGCCAATGCAGTGCTGATTACCAGCCTGGACAACCTGTCTATCTACTACCAGGCCAGCGCCCGCCGCCGCATGGTGCAAGACCAGCCGCACAAAGACCGCATCGCCACGTTTGAATCGTCCAACGATGCATTCGTGATCGAGAACCTGGAAAAGGCTTGCTTGATCGAGAACATCGAAATCGTCTAAGCCGTAGCACCGCCCGGCCCGCTGCACCCAGCGGCTAAAAAAATAGGCCGCTCTTTAGCGGGCCGGTGCTCACCAACACCAAGCGGGGAATCATCAACATGCGACAAACACCAGCCCAGGCGCACTACATGCGCACCATGGCTGCCATGGCCGCAGCTGCTGCCGGCGCTACCAATGCGCATGGCCACACCGTGGGCGACGCCTACGACCTGCAGCGTGCCCAACTGCACCACCACCGCGTGGCGCTCAAAGCCATCAAAAGCACCGAGCGCAAGGCCGAAGCCAAGCGCGCCATGCTGCCCGAATACGACGCCTACCTGGGCGGCGTGCTGCAGCACAAACCCGGCACGCAAGACGAAGTGGTTACCACCATCCTTGTGTGGGCCATCGACGCGGGCGACTACAAGCGCGCCATGCCCCTGGCCGAATACGCACTGGCCAGCGGCATGACGCCGCCCGACAACTACAGCCGCGACATGGCCAGCGTGGTGGCCGAAGAAATTGCCGACGCCGTGATGGCTGGTCGCCTGGTGGGACAGGAGGCCGTAGCCGTTACCCAGTGTGCGCTGCAGCTGACCGCCGAAGCCGACATTCACGACCAAATCCGCGCCAAGCTGTGCAAAGCCACCGGCTGGGCGCTGCTGGGCAAAACCAACAGCACCGACGTAGCCATGGATGCCAAGGGCCGCACGCTGCAAGTGTGCTCTGCGGCCCTGCCATTTCTCAAACGCGCCATGGAGCTAGACCCTGTGCGCGCTGGCGTCAAAAAAGACATTGAGCGATTGGAGCAGCGCCTTAAAAAGTAGCGCAGCCAATCGCCATCCCGTTCGCACCCCGCGAGCCGTGGCGGCCCCAGGGCCAAGCAGCATTGACTTGCAAATGCCCATGCCCTGGGCCACCGCCACACCCACGCCAACAGCAAAGGAATGAGAAATGGAAATCACCAAAGAACAACTGAAGGCCGCGCTTGCGCAGTGGGAGCAACTGCACCGCGACGGTGGCTGTCGTACTGAAGCCGAGGCTATGGCAACTTCGGTTGAAGTTGTCGCATCCACCAATGCCGACTATCTGTAGAACGTGCTCACCAGCATTACAGCCGCTGAAAAGGGCGAGTAAGGAAAGCAGCCCGCCATGAATTCGCCCTTTGTCGCCATCGCCAACCCGCCACCCAAGGGCGTGGAATCGGCCGTGGCCAACGATGGCTTTTGGCCTGATGTGGACTGTGAGCAGCTGCGCCGCGACAAGCGCCTGGACGGCACCGTTACTGCCGAGCGCTTGCGCGATGCCGTCGAATCCGTCATGTGGGCCGTCAACGCTGAGCTGGCCGCATGGCAGGCCGAGCAACTGGCCGCTGGCCACGCCACGCTGGCCGATGTGCCCGCGCCCATGCTGGGTGGCGAAAGCCTAAAAGCCAAGCAATACCGCCGCGCCATCTATGCCGGCGTGCAGTCTGAGCTGGCCGAGGCTTACCGCGACATGGACATACTGCCCGATGGCCTGGGCAAAGAAGGCCGCGTGCGCTCCAAGCTGGAGCTGCGCGTGGACGGCTTTAACACCAACATGCGCCACGCCATTGCCGATCTGCTGGGCAAACCGCGCGTTATTGCCGAGCTGCTATGACTGCTGCCACCCCTTCCACCCTCACCGTGCGGGCACATCAAAACGATGTGCTCGACGCGCTGGTGCACCGCCACCTGGGCAGCACTGCCGGCCATGTGGAAGCCACCCTGGCCGCCAACCCCGGCCTGGCCAAAGTGGCGCTGGACATACCGCAGGGCACGCCGGTGCGCCTGGTCAAAGCTGCCGCGCCCACGGCCAAGCGCATCAACCTGTGGGACTGAAAACCATGAACATCAAAACCCTGTGGGACGAAAGCCGCGCCTTCATCGTGGGCCGCATCACTGCCGGCATTACCTATGTGACTGGCGGCCTTACCACGGCAAGCGGCGCGGCGAAAGCGGCCGTACTTAACAACTGGGTGCCGTCATGGTTCCCCAACATCACGGTGGATACAGTGGTATTGATCATCGGCGCAGTCGTCACGCTGGCAACCGGGCTGGTTTCCATGTGGGCCAAGCGCCGTGATATTGAGCAAAAAGAGCAGCAAAAGCGCATCGAAAAAGCGGCCCACGACATGGCGCGGGCCGCGTGGATCATGCGCATGCTGCGCGAGAACGGCGAAGTGGCCATGGTGCGCGAGTTCGGACACGACTGGCGCAACCGCTACGACGCCGACAACCCAGAAGACACAGACCTGGGGGCGCTGCATGGATAAGCGCAAACCCGCCGCCGCCATGGGCGTGACTGCCGCCATCCTGGCCGCCTGGATCGCGGCCGAGGGCTATAGCTCCGCGCCCATCATCCCCACCAAGGGTGATGTGCCCACCATTGGTCACGGCTCCACGCATTACGAAAACGGCGCCCGCGTCACCATGGCCGATGCGCCCATTACCCGGCAGCGCGCGCAAGAGCTGGCCTACAACCTGCTCGACCAAAACTATGCCCGCTGTGTGCGCCAGTCGCTGGGCAACACCCTGGTGTTGCCCGAAGAATTTGCCATTGCTGTGGACTTCGCCGGCCAGTACGGCTGCAGCCGCTGGGCCAATAGCTCCATGCGCAAGCAAACCCAGGCCGGGCAATACCTGGCCGCTTGCCACAGCTATCGGCTCTACAAATTTTCGGCCGGCTACGACTGCAGCACACCGGGCAACAAGGTATGCAGCGGCGTGTGGACGCGCAGCCTCAAACGCGAGGCCGATTGCTTGAAGGTGCAGCCATGAACCAGCACTGCGGCGTAATCGATCTGTCCATGGCCGCCATCGTGGCCGGGGTGGTGCTGTCGGCTGCCATCGTGGGCCTGGTGCAGCAGCAGCGCATTAACAGCCTGCGCGTGCAACACGCCAACACGCTGACCACCGTGGCGCAGGCCAACGAAAAAGCCATGCAAGCGCTGGCCGTTTACCGCGACAAGGTAGACGCGGTCAGCCACGCCATGGGCAAAGAAATCAAAACCCAGGGGGAAAAAGCCGGTGAAAAACTTCAAAGCCTGGCTGCTGCCGTTGATGGCGAGCGCGCTAGCCGCCTGCGCGACAAGCGAGATTTCAAGCAGCAAATCAGTCATTGGCAAAGCGTGGCCCGTGGTGCCAGCACTGCCGCAGAACGCGATGCAAGCGCCGCTGCCATCGGAGTGCTTGCCGACGTGTTTGGACGGCTTGACGCGCGAGCGGGCGTCTATGCAGCAACAGCTGACCGGTGCCGAATCAGCGCCAATGCCTGCCAAGCAGCCTACAAAACTATCGCCGAGCGCATCAACGCAGGCCCACCCAAAGAGCAATAGCCATGTGGAAGCTCCATAGCCTGCGCAAACTGATCACCCAGGCCGTGCCCGCGCTGGCCACCAACCCCGAAAACCTCATAGTTACCGCCAGTGGTGGCAAGGCCGTCAGCACCAGTGCGGGCAGCCTGTCGTTTGAGTACAGCTACACCATCGACATTGCGGTGCTCGATTACACCGGCCACACCGACGCGCTCTTTGTGCCCCTGCTCGCCTGGCTGCGCGTGCACCAGCACGAGGTGTTGGCCAACCCCGCCAGCCAGGCCGGCGGCCTGCAATTCAACGTAGAACTGCTCAACACCGCAGCGGCTGATGTAGGCATTCGCGTGCCCGTCACCGAGCGCGTCATAGTCAAACCAACGCCAGGCCACGCTACGCAGCTCACCTGCGAGCACCCACCAGAGCCGGCTGTTATCGGCACCACCACCATGGCCGAGCATTGGGAGCTGTGGTTGCGCGACAAAAAGCTGTGCGAATGGGACATTGCCCCGCCGCCAGAAGTGGCGCGCTTTGATCTGCTGTAAGCCATGGCCGAGCTGAAAGATTTGGACGATTGGGCCGGCCACCTGCTGGCCAAGCTGGGCGGCACCGCCCGCCGGCGCCTGGCCGTGGACATTGCGCGCAAACTGCGCACCGCCAACGCCCAGCGCATGCGCGCGCAGACCGACCCGGACGGCAACGCCTGGGAGCCGCGCAAACCGCCCGGCCCAGCGCTGCGCAGCAAGCGCGAGCGCATACGCCAGGCGGCCCAGCAGCGCCAACCCATGTTTGCCAAACTGCGCATGCAACGCCACATCAAAGCGCGCAGCGAAGGCGGCAACGCGGCCGTGGTGGAATTTGTTGGCGGTGCCAAGCGCATTGCCAGCGTGCACCACTTCGGCGAGCGTGGCGCCGTCAACCCCGGCGGCCCCATGTACGACTACCCCGCCCGCGAGCTGCTGGGCATCAGCGCGGACGATGCCGACTGGCTGCGCGACTACCTGCTGGACTACCTGAGCCGCTGACCCGCTGCCACCGCCGGCGGCAAAAAATGTCCCAAGCGCAGCCACAGCGCCCGCTGCTGGTTTTCCGCGCGCGCGCGGCCCACACTGGCCGCATGTACCCCACCGCCAACCACGAGCTAAACCCGCTGGAGCAAGCCCGCCAGCTTGCCAACGTGGCGCGCCTGGGCGCCGTCATTGCTGTTGACCTGGCCGCCGCGCGCTGCCGCGTAAAAACCGGCGACAACGAAACCGATTGGCTCCCCTGGTTTGCCGGCCGATCTGCGGCCGACAAAGGCAGCCACTGGTGGCCGCCCGTGCTGGGCGAACAATGCATGGTGCTGTCCAGCGGTGGCGACATGGGCCAGGGTTGCGTGCTGCTGGGCGTGTACAGCGACAGCATGCCAGCGCCCAGCCGTGAGGCCGACACCTGCCGTCTGCAATACACCCAGCAAGACTTTGCAGAAACCGCCAAGGGCGAGCACCTTTTGCACATGCAAAACAGCGTGCGCTTTGAGGTTGCCGACGAATGCGCCATCACCCTGGCGCCCGGCAGCATCACCCTGCAAGCGGGCGGCGCGGTGCTCAGCGTTGGGCCCGGTGGCGTCATCACTGCCAACGTCGATATCTTGTCTGGCGGCATCAGCGCCCAGCACCACACCCATGGCGGCGTGCGCCGTGGCGACAGCAACACGGACGGCCCGCAATGATGAACGCAACCACCGGCGAGCGCATCGACGGCATTGCCCACCTGCGCCAATCCATCCAAAACATCTTGACCACCGCCATTGGCACGCGCGTTATGCGGCGCGACTACGGCAGCCTGGTGCCCGCGCTGGTAGACCAACCCGACAACCTGCTGGCACAAACCCGCGTCATATCCGCAATCATGGCCGCGCTCATGCGCTGGGAGCCGCGCATCAACGTGCAGCAAGTGCGCAGCCTGCGCGATGTGCGCCGCCCCGGCTATGCCGAGTTTGAGATAACCGGCACCTACAACAGCGACTTTGCGCGCTCGCAGCCGCTGCGCCTGCGCGTGCCCATTGCCTGGGGGGCTTCGGCATGATTGATCTGTCCACCTTGCCCGCGCCCAATGTGGTGCTGCCGCTCGATTACGAAGCCACCCTGGCCGCACTCAAAACCCGCCTGGCCGATAGCATGCGCGCTTACGTGCCCGCTATCGACGCGGTGCTGGCCCTCGAATCCGACCCGCTGGTGCAAGACCTGGAGCTGCTTGCTCTGGAGAAAATGGCGTTTACCGCCGTGGTCAACGACGCCGCGCGCGACCACCTGCTGGCCTTTGCCACCGGCAGCGGGCTCGACCACCTGGCCGCCTTGTTTGGCGTTACCCGCCAGCCTGGCGAGCCCGATACGCGCCTGCGCCTGCGCCTGCAAAACCGCATTGCTGCGCTGGCCAGCCAAGGCACGCGCGAGTATTACGAATACCAGGCGCTCACCGCGTCTGCCAACGTGAGGGCTGTGCAAGCCACATCGCCCACGCCCGGCAGCGTGCTGGTGCTGCTGTGGTGCGTAGACCAGACCCAGGCAGACGCCACGCGCCTGGCTGTTAATGCTGTACTCAACAGCGACAGCGGCCGCATGCTGGGCGTCAACCTGAACGTAGTGGTAGCGCAGCCGCAGGCCATCAACATCACCGCCAACATCTACCGCGAGCGGCAAGCGCCGGCCGATCTGGTGGCCCTGCTCAACACCCGCCTGCAGGCCGCCTTTGCTGGCATGTCCAACCTGGGCGCAGCTATTGCGCGCAGCTACATCACCACGCTGCTGCATGTGGACGGCGTTGCCCGTGTGGAATACCAAGACAGCACCGCGCCCGCTGACCTCACCGCCATTGGCGCGGGCAACTTCCCCACGCTCGGCCGCGTGCTGCTGGTGGACATGGGGGTGGCATAAACATGGCCAGCAACCGCGCCCTGTTGCCGCCCAACGCCACACGCTTGCAGCGCGAGTTGGCGCAGCTGCACACGCTCGGCTGGGCCGACATGGCCGCGCAAGTAGAACCCGCAGCAGACCCCGATGTGCTCCAACCATGGATTGCACAGCAGTGGCAAATCAGCCAGTTCGACCGCTACTTTGCCGACCCGCGTGGCCTTATCGAAGCGGGCCTGCCATGGCTGCGCGAGCGCGGCAGTGCTGCCGCCGTCAAGCGCGCCATGGGCTGGCTGGGCTACACCGGGGTGCTGATCGAAGAAGACGGCGCGCGCCTGCACATCAACCCTGGCGCCGAGGTCAGCCTGGCGCAGCTGCGCAAAGTGGTTCACGTTGTGCGCGCAAGCATTCCGCTGCATGTGCGCTTGTATCGCGTGTACTACCGTTTTGACCGGCGCCGTTTGCGTCTGGACGCATACCCCGGCTTGGACAACGGCTTGATTGGCCGCGACAGCGGCGTAAGCGTCGATATCGACGGCGATGTAGTGCTTGCCAGCCAGGGCCAATTTTTTACCGTTGAGGCACAGCGCCCAGGCAATGCCAACGTGCAGGCACAAGCTGGCACGCACTGGCTGCAAGAAGTGCGCCGGCCCGATGTGATGCGCCTGGACGCCTGGCGGCTCGATGGCGCGGTGCGCCGGCCGCTGCTGCAGCTGAGCGAAATCACAACCAGCCACGTTGTACCGGCCTACGTGCGCCTGCAAACCTTCGACGACCACAGCACAACGCAAAGCACCACGGTGCCGCAACGCAGCGGCGCTATCGACTGGCTGCAAACCATCACGCACACAGTGGAAGTGCCGCGTACCTTGCCAGCGCGAAGCTGGACGGGCGGCTGGGACAGCCACCAGTGGCAAGAGTCACAAATCATCACCCAATACACCGAGGAACAAACGCTATGACCGTTGCCGTTTTGCAAGATGCTGGCCGCATCGCCCTGGCCAAATCACTGGCAGCTTTGCCTGCCTACTTTGCCTGGGGGCGCGGTGATAGCGCATGGGTGGTGCCGCCTGCTGTGCCCAGCAATCGCACTGCTTTGCTCGACGAAGTGGGCCGCCGCCTCGTAACCACCACGCGCTATGTGCTACCCGCTACTGCGCAAGATGTGGACACCGTGGTCATTGGCAAAGGCGCCGATAAAAAGTACTACAAATTCAGCGCAGACCCAACGCCATGGCTGTACCTGCGCACCGAGTTTGACACCGACGACGCAGAGGGCGAAGACATCCGCGAATGCGCCCTTTTCTTTGGCACCGTCGCCAAAGCCGGCGTGCCCGCCGGGCAGCGCTATCTCACGCCCGAGCAGCTGCAAGACGCTGGCTTTATCTACCACCTCACTTACCGCAGCAAGGCCACCCGCGAGGGGCAAAAAGCCAACGAAGAAGCGGTAATTCCGCTCTAAGGACTGGACACATGGCAACCGAAATTCAAAAAGGCTACACGCAACTGCTGTTTAAGCAAGATCGTGCACTGCAGGCGCGCGAGCTGCAGCAATTGCAAATCAACGCTGAGCACAACCTCACGCGCGTAACCAATGTGCTTTTTGCTGATGGCGATGTGATCGAAGGCGCGGGCTGCGCTGTCGATATCGACACCGGCACTTGCACGCTGGAAGCGGGCGATGTGTTCATTGCCGGCCTGGTGCGTGCAGTGGGCGCCGCAACGCTGCAGGTTGATGTTGCTGCGCTGGTGTATGCGGGCGTCTACATGCACTCGCAAACTGTCACAGCCGTACACGACCCCGATTTGTACGACCAAGAGAACACCGCCCCAGCTTTTGGCGAAGCGGGTGCAGACCGCATCAAAACCACATTTGCCTGGGGCGTTAAAGACGACGGCCAGGCAGGCACTTTCTACCCCGTGTGGACTATCGACAAAGGCGTGGTGCGCCAACGCGACCCCGCCCCGCAGCTCAAAGTGGTAAGCGACGCCATTGCGCTGTACGACCGCGAAAGCACCGGCGGCTACTACGTGTCTTCGGGCTTCATCGTCTCGCAAATCGAAGACACTGCAGCGGGCGAGCAGCAATACAGCGTATCAGCTGGCGTGGCGCGCGTGTACGGCAAAGCGGTGCGCGAGGGTGCCTCGCGCCGCGTCATCTTCAAAGCTGAGCCAGATACCAAGCTCGTACAAAACGAGCCGCACAACAGCCTCACAACGGGGCTGCAGCGCATCAAGTTTGACAACTACCCGGTGCTCAAGCCTGCCACGGTTCGCGTGCAGCGGCGCAAGGTGGTCACCATCACCCACGCCCCGCTGGTGGGCGCGGCTGACCCCTTGCCCGACAACAGCGTGGTCAAAATCAACAGCGTAAAAAGCGGTGGCAAAACATACGTGCAGGGCACCGACTATGTGCGCACCGGCAGCCAGGTGGACTGGAGCCCGCCTGGCGCAGAAGTGGGGCCGGGCAGCCAGTACGACGTGGACTATGAGTACTACAGCACCGAGCTTGCGCGCGACCAAACCGCCACTGATTTTGCGATTGAAGGCGCCGTGGTTGATGCGGTGATGACGGTTGACTACGAATTTGCGCTGCCCCGCATCGACGTAGTAGCGCTCGATGCCGATGCAAACCTGAGCGTAGTAAAAGGCGTGCCCGCTGTTTGGCGCGCCGTGCGCCCTGCAATCCCTGCCGGCCTGCTACCCCTGGCGCTGATTGAACAAACATGGGACGGCCGCCGCCGCGTGCGTATTGACCAGGTGCGCCTGGTCGATATGGAAAAGTCTTTTGGCTACCAAGAGCAGATCAACCAGCTAAAAATTGACCAGGCTGCAATTCGCTTGGCCACTGACGTTGCAGGCCGCTACAGCGGGCTGAAGCGAGGCCAGTTCGCAGACCCCATGCTCAACAACGACATGCGCGAACAAGGCATGGCGCAAACAGCCATGATCGCAGGCGGCGCGCTGCAGCTGCACGAGGCGGTGGAGCCCATGCTGTTGGGCGATGGTGCTACCTCCTACAGCATCGACTATGAAATCGCCACCAGCTTGCAGCAGCCCGCCTACAGCCAGGCGCTCACCATCACCCCACCCGCGCCGCCCGTTGAAGTGCCGCCGGAGGGAGAGCCCGAGCCCGAGCCGCCCCCCGTGCTGCAACTGCCGGCAACCGTCAAACTGTTGCCAGCGGTTGACCGCTGGAAAGTAGAGCAAGAGCTGCAATACCCGGTCTACTCGTATACGCGAAACTTCGATATCACCGGCATTGGCGGCAGCAAAGAATTCAAAGACCAGGTGGACATTTACGGCAACAAGCTCGACGCCAGCTTGCTGGACACCAGCCGCGTATTCATGCGCGAAATTGATGTAGCTTTTGAGATGACCGGCTTCAAACCCGGCGAGCTGCTGCAGCAGGTCAGCTTCGACGGCCTGGTAGTGCAGGCCAAGCCCAAGGCGGGCGGCACCCTGGTGGCCAACGTCCAGGGAGAAATTACGGGCAGCTTCAAAATTCCGCCCGGCTTGCCGGTGGGCACCAAAGCCGTGGCCTTTGCTGGCAGCGCAGGCAATAGCGCCAACGCCACTTTTGTGGGTAGCGCAGACGTTAACGTGAATATCCAAACTTATCAATCGCTCGGCACCAGCACCAGCGCCGGCCACAAAACGGTGACCTATGTCGTATAACACCATTGCCCAACCATTCACCCAACCGGTGCAACAGCAGGCCGCAGGGCTGGAGCTGTTTTTTACAGCCGCTGGCGGCGACGCCGTGGTGTACCTGGCCACGGTAGACGAGCGCGGAAACGCTGAGCAAATGCTGGCTGAAGCGCGTGTGCTCAAGGCCAACATCAAAACCGATGGCAGTGCTACCCGCGTTGCGTGGGAGCAGCCGGTAATGCTGCAGGCTGGCAGTCGCTACGCGCTGGGCGTGGCCTGCGGCGACGAACAAACCGCGCTGCAATGCGCCCAGGTGGGCGAGGCCACCAAGGCCGGCGGCCAGGTAACTACCGCGCAGGCCAACATTGGCAACCTCATGCGCATCAACCCATCGGGCGTAGCCACCACTTACGACGGGCGCATGCTGCGCTTTAACTTGCTGAGCGTGGCCTACAAAATGCAGGAAAAAACCGTAGTGCTGGGCACGGTGCCCGTGCAAAACGCCACGGCGCTGACCCTGGCCGCAGGATCCACGCAACCCGAGGCCACGGCCCGCATCAGCTACAAGCTGGAGCTGATCAACGGCGGCGTAATTGGTAGCACTTACGAAGTAGACGCGGGCCAGCCCGTCAAGCTCGATGCGCTCTTTAACGGCGATGTGCGTGTGAGCGCTGTGCTCACGGTGGGCAAAAACGGCCTGGGCGCAGTGCTGGAGCCAGGCACCATGCTGCTGGTGGGCACACTCAAAACAGAGGGCACCTACATCACCCCGGCCATCAGCGCTGGTGGTGGCACAGATTTGCGCGTTATCTATGAAGGCGAGGTGCCTGCCGGTGCCAGCGTAGTCGCGCATGTGCAAACAGACGGCGCTGGCAGCTGGAAGATTGTGCCGTTTGACAGCGGCACCAATGCCGCCGGCGTGGTGGAAGTCAGCCACCGGCTGCAGGCGCTGGCGGGCACGGCGCACCGCCTGCGCCTCACGCTCACGGGCAGCACCAGCGCGCGGCCCAAAGTGCGCAATCTGCGCGCCGTTATCTTGGGGTAAAGCATGGATCAAATCGTTGACGAAATCACCGAGCGCTTGGGACTGCCGCTGCCCGCTGCAGCCAACAAATTGGAGGTTGATGTAACCCGCATACGCGATGCGCTAAGCATGATCGATGCCCGCCTGGCTGCCGCTGCAGACGCTGCCGCTGTAGCCGCTGCACTGGCGGCGCTGCAGCAAACGCTCAACGCGGTAAAGGCCGCGAGCGTAACCCGCGTAAACAACTACCAAGGCCCAGAAATCACGCTGCGGCGTGAAGACTTGCAGCTCGGGCCAGCCAACGGCGAAAGCGCCGTTGCCTACACATACGACGGCGCGGGCCGCGTCACTGGCATTGCTGCAACGCTCGACGGCAACGCGGCCAACACGGTCATTGGCTACAACGCCAATGGCAGCGTTGCCACTATTACCGCCACATACAAGGGCCGCAAGCGTGTGCAAACCTACGCATACAACGCAGACGGCAGCGTAAAAACCATGACAGCAACGGAGGCCGCAGCATGAGCAACTTTGACCCTATCGCCGATGTCAAGCTGCGCGCATTGTTGGCGCAGCTGCAGGCGGCAGCGGCGGATATTACGGCGGCCAACAACGCCATCGCGGCAGCGCGAAACGAGGTGAGCGCCGCGCGTGGGGAAATCAGCGGCGCACGCGCTGAAATCTTTGCATCCCGCGACAACGTCAATGCCAACACCAATGCGAAAACCAACGCCAACATTGCCAACGTCAACGCCAACACAAATGCAGGCCTGGCGGCCCTTAGCGCCGTAAACCGCGTGTGGCAGGTATTTGGCAAAGCAGATTTTGTCACCGGTGGCAACAATGCAGAAATGGGCACGCGCTACATTGACGTGCCGATTACTGCCGTGAACCTGGCAAAAACCGTCATTCTGCCGGGCTACATGATGGGCTTCAGCTTCAACAATGGCGGCTGGGGCATGAGCTACCGGCTCATGAGCAGCAACGTGGTGCGAGTCATGACGGGTGAAAACTCATCTATGACCAACTACTACAGCTTTACCGTTTTGGAGTTCAAATAATGCCGGCCTATGCACTCATCAACGCAGATGCTATTTGCTATGGCATCGCAAACTACGACGCGGCACTTGATCCGCAGCCCAGCTACGCGATAGCCATTGCAGACGGTGCAGACACCATGGGCCAACGCTGGACGGGCAAAAAGTGGGTAGCCGCAGCAACGGCCGACCAACGCCCGCTGATCGTGGTGGAAAACATCAAGCCCAATGCCGAGCACAATGCGGTCACCATCGTTGCGGACAACATGGAAGAAGTGCGCACACTGGTTGGCGCTGTGCTTACGCTGACGGTGCGCATAGAAGTCGGCGGCGTGCTGTACCCAGCCAACGAAGCGTTTGATATGCCCATCAGCAGCGTTGACGGCCGCGTCTACCCCAAGCGCGTGCTGTTTGAAAAGGGCCGCGCCACGTTTGACATTGCGCTCACTGAGCCGCGTATCTGGCAAGTGAGCGAGGCCATGGTCAACAGCGGCCTGCCGCCCGAGCGCCACATGCGTTTTGCCGGCCTGCGCGTGGTGGCTGCCGAAATGTAGGCACGCCGCAAACCCAGCACCACACCCACCAACACCCGCCCACCGAGGCGGGTTTTTTGTCTCTGCCGCAGCCACAGTGCGCGCTGCTGGCAATCCGCGCGCGCGCGGCAGACACTGACTGCTACAGACAAAACACGCGCATTGCATGCGCACCCATCCACCCTTTGGAGTAATTAACATGGCAGGTTCCCTGGCCGCATATCACCACGGCGTGCGCGTTGTCGAAGTTACCGGCGGCACCGCAGAGCTGCGCATCCCATCTACCGCCGTCATCGGCCTGGTGGCCACCGCACCCGATGCCGACGAGGCAGTTTTCCCGCTCAACAAACCGGTGCTGTTTACCAGCATCAGCAAGGCCCAGGCCGCAGCCGGCACCACCGGCACGCTCAGCCAGGCGCTCGGCATCATTGCATCGCAGGTGCGCCCCGTCATCGTGGTGGTGCGCGTGGACGAAGGCGAAGGCGCCGACGACGAGGCCAAGGCAGCCGACCAAACCAGCAAGGTAGTGGGCGACTACGTAGACGGCAAACGCACCGGCGTGCAAGCCCTGCTCGATGCCAAGGCCCAGCTGGGCGTAAAGCCCCGCATTCTGGGCGCGCCTGGCCTGGACACCAAGCCCGTGGCCGACGCGCTGGCTTCGGTGGCCGAACAGCTCAAAGCCATGTCTTACGTGTACGCCGACGGCGCCAAAGATGTGAGCGCCGCGCTCGCTTATGCCGAAGGCTTTGGCAAGCGCGAAACCATGGTGATCTGGCCCAACGTCACGCAATGGGACACCAATACCAACGCCAACGTGGTGGTGCCAGCAGTGGCCTACGCGCTGGGCGCGCGCGCCCGCATCGACACCGAGCAAGGCTGGCATAAAACCATTTCCAACGTCGAAATCAGCGGCCCCACTGGCTTGGAATTCCCGGTTTTCTTCGACCTGCAAAACCCCGCTTGCGACACCACGCTGCTCAACGAGGGCAACGTCACCACATGGATTCGCCAAAACGGTTTCCGCCTCTGGGGCAGCCGCACCTGCTCGCTCGAAACTGCTTTCCGCTTTGAAAGCGCGGTACGCACCGCCCATGTGCTGGCCGACACCATGGCCGATGGGCACTTTGAATTCATCGACAAGCCCATGCACCCGAGCCTGGTCAAAGACATTTTGGAGGGCATCAACAGCCGGATGCGCAGCCTCAAGGCGGGCCAATACATCATGGGCGGCCGCGCCTGGCTGGACACCGAGGTAAACACCACCGAAACCTTGAAGGTAGGCAAGCTCACGCTCGACTATGAGTACACGCCCATTCCCCCGCTGGAAGACCTGGGCTTTATCCAGCGCCTGACTGATACCTATTGGGGCGACTTTGCCCAGCGCGTGGCCACCGGCCAGTAACCCCGAAACCCACACTAAGGACGCAACACCATGGCACTGCCACGCAAGTTGAAAAACTTCAACATCTTCAAAGACGGCGTTATGTACGCGGGCCAATGCCCGGAAATCACCCTGCCCACGCTCACCCGCAAGATGGAGGACTACCAGGCCGGCGGCATGGGCGGCCCCGTCAAGCAAGACTTTGGCATGGAGGCCATGAGCCTGGAATACAAAGTGGCCGGCTGGGTAGGCGGCGCCATGGCGGGCTTTGGCGCAGGCAAGCACAACGCCACCATGCTGCGCTTTGCCGGCGCAGTGCAAGACGACGACACCGGCGAAGTGATCGCGGTGGAGATCGTCACGCGCGGCCGCATTGCCGAGATTGACCGGGGCAGCGCCAAGGTAGGCGAAGGCACCGAGCACACCTACAAGTGCGAGCTGAGCTACTACAAAGAAACCGTCAACGGCACGGTGCTGGCCGAAATCGACTTTGTGAACATGATCGAAGTGATAGACGGCGTGGACAACCAGGCCGCTGTGCGCGCCGCCATTGGCATGTAAAGAACGCAGCTTTGCCAAGCTGCTGGGCGCGCCTGCCACTACTACGGGCCGCCCAGTTCCAGCAGCGGGCCGCGACCCACTCCCGCGCGCCCGCTGCCTTTTTTTCTGACACCCCGAGGGCAAGAACATGCAACCAGATGAGCAACCCAACACCGCCGCCACTGTCGCCACCACCAACCCGGTGGCCAAGGTGCGCAAATCAACCAACATCACGCTGCTGGAGCCCATCGAGCGCGGCGCACAAACAATCACCCAGGTGCAGGTGCTCAAGCCCCGCGTGGGCGACCTGCGCGGTTTCCAGCTGTCTGACCTGCTCGGCAGTAAAACCGAAGCGCTGGTAAAGCTGCTGCCACGCATCACCCAACCCACCATCAATGAAGCCGAGTTTTGGGCCATGGATGCTGACGGCCTGGTGCAGTTTGCCGTGGAGGTAATCGGTTTTTTGTCGGGTACGGATTCGGCAGCGCAGGAATAACCCGCATCGAGCAAGCCATGGCCGACCTGGCCGAGCTGTGGCACTGGCGGCCGCAAGACATGGAATGCATGGAGTTGGACGAATTCAACGAATGGCGCAACCTGGCGGTCACCCGGTTTAACGACAAGCAGAAAGCGCGAAGCGTGTAACATGCAAACCTATGAGCCTTATCACCCTCTCGCTATTTGCCTTGCTCGCCATCGCCTTGCTGGCCTGGCTGGTGGCGTGGCCCTTGCTGGTGGGCTACTGGGCGGGCCAGGCGACAAGCGCCTTCACCCGCATGGCCAGCGACCCTGCACGCAACGCGCAGGACGAAGCCGAGCGCGCCATGCGCGCCGAGCTGATCGCCAGCACCCGCAAAGCCGCTGGCTTGCCGCCGCTGCAATAAGCGCCACCCTGGCGCCGGGGGCGCGCCATGGCGGGTAACTCCAATCTGCGCATCGAGGTATTGCTGCAAGCGGCCGACAAGCTGAGCGCGCCGCTCAAGCGCATGGCCGCTGGCAGCCGTGGCTTGTCCGACGAGCTGGCCGCCACCACCGCGCAGCTGGGCAAGCTCAAGGCCCAGCAATCGGCGTTGAAGTCATTCCACACGGCCACCGCCAACATGCGGGCCACGCGCGCCGAGCTGGCCGCAGCCCGTGGCGAATACGCGCGCCTGGCCAGTCAAACCAACATCAGCGCCGACGCGCAAAAATCGCACGCACAGCAAATGGCTGCAGCGGCGGCCATGGTGCAAAAACTCTCGGGCCAGTTCGACCGCCAGGCCAATGCCGCGCGCCGCGCCCGCGAGCAAATGGCCGCGCGTGGCGTGAGCGACCCGGCCACGGCCCAGGCGCGCATTGGCGCCGAGGTGGACAAGACCACCGCCAAACTCGCCACCCAGCAGGCGCGCTATGACAAGCTGCGCGCCGCTGCGCAAAAGCACGCTGCCGCCATGGCCCATGGCGCCATGATTGTTGGCACGGGCATGGCCGCCCAGCACGCCGGCCGCAAGGCGGTGGATGTGGGCCTAAAGCCGGTGGGCGCTTTCATGCAACACGAAGACGCCATGCTGGGCGTTGCGCGCCAAGTGCAAGGCGCGCGTGGTGACGACGGGCAACTAACGCAGGTGTACCGCGACATTGAGGCCCAGGTGCGCGAGATATCGACGCGCCTGCCGCAAACCACGGTGCAGATTGCCGAAATGACAACGGCCGCCGCACGCATGGAAGTGCCCACCGAAGAACTGGGCACCTTTGTGCAGCTGGCCAGCGAAATGGCTACCGCCTTTGATGCCGTGCCCGACGAAATTGCCGAGAGCATGGGCAAGGTGGCTAAAAATTTCAAGCGCCCAGTTACCGAGATTCGGGGCTTGGCCGACGCCATCAACTACCTTGATGACAACGCTATCAGCAAGGGCGCGGACATTATCGACGTGCTCAACCGCACCAGCGGCGTAGCGTCTACCGTGGCAATCTCTGCAGAAAACACGGCCGCACTCGGCAGCACCTTGCTGACCTTGGGCGAGCGCGCCGAGACTGCGGGCACCGCCATCAACGCCATCTTTACCAAGTTTGCGGCCGCGACCAAGGGAACCAAAAAATTCCAAGCTGCGGTCAAAGAAATTGGCATGACGCCCGCGCAAATTCAAGACGGCATGGCCACCGATGCGGCGGGCACTTTGCAAAAAGTCGCTGCAGCGGTTGCCAAGCTGCCCAAAAAGGCGCAAATGGGGGTGATGGCCGATCTGGTGGGCATGGAGCACAGCGACACCCTGGCCAAGCTGGTGCAGCAGCCCGAAGAACTGGCCCGGCAAATGCAGCTGGCCAACGGGCCAGAGGGCAAGGGCAGCATGGCCAAGGAAGCGGCGGCGCGCAACTCCACGCTGTCGGCCCAAACCATGATGCAGCAAAACCGGCTGTTTAACTCCATGGCCATAGCGGGCGAAACCCTCAAAACCCCGCTGCTGGAGGTGTACCAAACGCTCAACCCGCTGCTGGAAAAAATCACCGCCTGGATGCAGGCCAACCCGGCCATTGTGGGTGGCGTGCTAAAGCTGGTCATTGGCGCTGGCCTGCTGGCCACCGCGCTGGGCGCATTGCTGGTGCCCATTGGCTTGATGCTGGCCAAAAGCTTTTTGCTGCGGCTGCTGTTTGGCCGCCTGGCACTGGGCTTTAGCGGTGTAGGCACGGCGGTGCGCGTAGTGGGTGGCGCATTTACCGCTGGCGGCCAATGGCTTGGCGCATTTATGGCGCGAATGGGTTTACTCACCCCTGCCGTGCTGCGCTTTGGTGGCGTGTTTCTGCGCTTGCTTGGCCCCATTGGCCTGGTGATAACGGCCGCAACCTTGCTCTACCAAAACTGGGATGGCGTGGTGGGCGGCGCCAAACTGCTGTGGGCTGATTTTGTAGAGTCGGTGGGAAACGGCGTGCAAGGCATCATGGCGCTGGCCAGCCGGTTTTACGAGGCGGGCGCCAACATCATTCAAGGCCTGGTAAACGGCATCACCAGCCGCATTGCGGCGGTGCGCGATGCCATCAGCAGCGTGGCCGGTGCCAGCATTGACTGGTTTAAAGAAAAGCTGGGCATCCACAGCCCCAGCCGCGTGTTTGCCGAGCTGGGCGGCTATGTGAGCGAAGGCGCGGCCGAAGGCATTGCCGGTGGCTCGGGCATGGTGCGCAATGCGGCGCTGGGCATGGCAGCTGCCGCCATGGTGCCCATGGGCGCGACGGCTGGGCCTGCTGGCCAGGCAAGCGCCATGGCCATGGTGCCAATGGTTGCCGCCGCGCCCATGGCCGCACCGGCCGCCGGCATGGCCAGCAGCAACACCTACAACATTGCCATAACCATCAACGGCAGCGCCAGTGGCAACGATGTAGAAGCCGCTGTGCGCCGTGCGATCGACAACATCGAGCGCCAACGCGGCGCCCGCCAGCGCAGCACGCTGGCCGACATTGACTAGGGAGACACCACACCATGATGGCAGCGCTTGGCCAATTTGTTTTTGGCCTGCCCACCCTGGCCTACACAGAGCTGCAGCGCAGCCAAGAGTGGCGCCACCCCAGCAACAGCCGCGTGGGCGACCGGCCCGCGCGCCAATACGTGGGACCGGGTGACGACAAAATTACGCTAACCGGCCTGCTGGTGCCCGAGTTTATGGGCGACCGCAAAGCGCTGGTGCTGTTGGCCGAAATGGCCGAGGCCGGCAAAGCCTACAACCTCACCACGGGCGGCGAAAACCTGCACGCCTGGGTGATTGAAAGCATCAACCAAACGCGCAGCACCTTCATACGCGAAGGCGCGGCGCGGCGCATTGAATTTACGCTGCAGCTCGCCCGCGTGGACGACCAACAGGTAGATCCCGCCGGCGGCCTGGACACCGGCGCAGACGGCGGCTTTGACGACTGGTACGAGGCCGATTCGCTCGACTGGTTTTTTGATTAACCACGGCCATGGCAGACAGCACCGACACCACCCCAGACACCACCGCCGGCGATGCCACAGACACGGCCGCGCCAGACGCTGGCGCAGCCCCCGAAACGCTCGACGCCGGCAACACCTACCGCCAGCCCACCTATGCGCTCACCATCAACGGCCGCGACATAACACCCCGGCTCAACGGCCGCCTGATCCGCCTGAGCCTGAGCGAGACACGCGGCGAAGAAGCCGACCAGCTGGAAGTTGAGCTCAGCGACCACGACGGCGCCCTGCCCATACCGCCCAAAGGCGCCAAGGTGCAGCTGCGCATGGGCTATGTGGGCTTGCCCATGTTTGACAAAGGCGAATTTGTGGTGGACGAAGCCGGCCACCGGGGCACGCCCGATGTGCTGAGTTTTCGCGCCCGCAGCGCCAACCTGGCCCAAGGCTTGCGCCAACGCACCAGCCGCAGCTGGCACGCCACCACACTGGGCCAGGTGGTGCAAGACCTGGCCGCCGCCAACGGCCTGCAGGCCAAAGTGGGCGAAGGGCTGGCCGCCAAGCCCGTGCAGCACATAGACCAAACCAACGAATCGCCCGTGCACTTTTTAACCCGCATTGGCCGCCAGTACGACGCTGTGGCCACCGTCAAAAAAGGCATGCTGCTATTCCTGCCCATTGGCGGTGCCACAACCGCAAGCGGCAAGCCCATGCCCGCCGTGCTGCTAACCCGCCGCGCCGGCGACCAGCACGACTACAGCAGCGCCGAGCGCGATGCTTACACCGGCGTTCGCGCCGAGTGGCACGACGCCCGCGCCAACACCCGCAAGGCCGCCATTGCCGGCACCGAAACCAACCTGAAAACCCTCAAAAGCACCTACGCCACCGAGGCCGACGCCCTGGCCGCCGCGCAGGCCGAAATGGGCCGCATAGTGCGCGGCAAGGCCACGCTCACCTACACCCTGGCCACCGGCCAGCCCGCGCTGGCCCCGCAAACGCCCGTAACCGTGCAAGGCTTTAAGCCAGAGATTGACGGCACCGCCTGGCTCGTGAAAAAGGTGGAACACGAAATGGGCGACGGCGGCTATACCACGCGGCTGGAGATGGAGCGCGGCGGCGGTGATGACGACGACGACAAGCCCGGCAAAGACAACGACGATTGATCTTGCGCATACCCCGTTGCATGGGTGTATGACTTGGCTCGACCTTCAAGCCTGGTTGTAGCCCCACCATGTGTGCACCACTACCAAAAGGAGTTGTCACCATGGCCCAATACTCATTGCTTTGCAGCCGGCATGTAGAGCTGCACGAGCAAGCCCCGTCCATGCTTGCCGCTGTAGAGAAAAGCGGTGTTTTTGATGTGCGCTGGCTCAAAAACATGGAGCTGTTCCGCATTGCTGAATAACCGATGGCGGTGGTAGGGATTTATAAACAGCTTGCAATAGCGCGAATCGCGCTATACATTACACCCATCGGCACAGCAATATCGCAAGCGCCGTACCTCCAAAGGAGAAGCAAAAATGGACAAGCAAACAGCAATCAACTACGCAAACGCATTCGCTTTCTTGTTGAGCCGTGAAATCACCGGCCCACAAGGCCACTCTTTCACTCTGTCGAAGAAGATGAAAACAAAAGAAGGCGGCTTCGGTTTTGCTTTCACTTCTGAGACATTTGGTATCGAGTATGTGTTGCGCTGCAACCCCTGCGGCGAAATCAAAATTACCTCCTACGACAAGGAAGGCAACGTTACTCAAAAGCGTGTTGGCAAGGCGCAATTCACGGCCCAAGTTGACATCCTCAATGTGTGGAATCAAGGCTAATCACCAGCGCGGCCTGCAAGGGCCAGCGCTTAACCTCGGGAAAGAAGAAATTATGGATATCGAACGCAAACACGGCCCTTTTACCTTCGCATCGGGTCGCATCAGCACTATCAACGGCACGCCTTCGCGCCGCTGGTCTATGTACTACGGCAACACGTTGCTCGCTGAAAAAGTAGTTCCAGGCGCGGACCTGGTTTTGAACACCTTGTTTGATGCGTTTGAGCAAGAGCGCAGCACCTTTGTGAGCAGCTGGAGAGCCAAAGCCGCGCAAGCGGTGGACGCGGCCGACAAGCAAGTTGACATGCCGCGTGGCTATGCAGTGCGCCTGGTGCGCTCTACAGCGGTCACAGGCGGACATGGCAAGGTGCTGAGCACGCTATATGCGTTGGCGCCCATTGCGGGCTTGTCGCGTGGCTTGATTGACGACCGTTTTGATACCTGGGCTGTATCCGACGAGTTAGGTAGTGTGCCGATGGGGGCCGATGAATTTGCTCGGCTCAAAGAGGCGCATGAGGCTATCGGCGCGGCTTATGAATTCAAAAATGTTCGCGGCGGTATTCCGCAGTACAAGACGCCAAACGACAACGCGTGGATCGCAAGTCTATTGCCCGATGATGTATTGACAGACGCACCCGAGGCCTGGCGCGCCCCCACAAGCTGGGAGCTGCGGCATGTGGTGGGCGAGGGCAGTTTTACCGGCGTTACCGGCGCCAAGGCGGCTGAGCTGGTGGGTGTTACCCCGCAAAACTTCCGCAAATACACTGCTGCTGACGATGCCACCACGCGCCAAAAAATCAGCTTTGCAATGTGGCATCTGTTGCTGCACAAGCTGGGGGTGCAGGCGGCATGATCCCAATCAAAATAGATCTGACGGCCGTCAGTACACCCGATCTGCTTGCGATGATGCGCGATATTGCGGCAGAGCTGGAAACGCGCCTGGCTGAGCCAAAGCAAGTGCGCGTCCAGGCCGAGCGGCCCGTTTTTGCAATGCGAGTGCCGGCGGTAGATGACGCCGACTTTGTGCTGATGGTTGCCCAAAAACTGAGGTCGGGCGCATACATCAAAGCAGGGGAGCGCAACCGAGTTGCTGAAATTGCGCAAGAGTTTGGCCCCTGGGTGCACAACCAGGGCTGTCCAACGACGCACAACGCCGGCGACTGGAAGCGCAAAGGCGAATTTGCAAGTGCACCACGGGCGCGGGCAAAGTGATATAGTGTGTTGGCTGCTGAACAAGCAGCTCAGCAAATACAGCTCAATGGCATTGACGATCTGCCGAACAGGCAGCTTAGAAAAGTCAGCTCTTTAGTTTTGCTGTCATCGTCTGCCGAACAGGCAGCTTAGAAAATGATGCGTGGCATCTTGTTTTACTGCCGAATAGGCAGCGCAGACCCGGCCCAGGCCGGGTTTGTTTTTTGCGCCTGCCAAGTAGCAAAGCACAAAAAAAGCCACTCAAGAGTGGCTTTTGTTTTGGGCGGGTTGGGCTTACCCCTTGCAGTTGCGTGGCAGGCCGCCGGGGGGCTGCGCCGATTGGTAGGCGGCGTAAAACTCGCAAAGCCATTGGCCCGTTTGCAAGGTGCCGGCCATGGGGTTGGTGTGGGCGAAGAACTGCAGATAGGTGAGGTTTTGCCAGTCGCTGGGCAGTTTGCTGCGGTCAACCGACACGCGCGCCCAATGCAGATTCTTGTTGGCTGGCGACACCACTTTGATAAACACCCGGCTCACCTCGGGCTTGGCCAGCAGGCGGGTAAACATGCTGTGGCTGTCTTGCGCCAAGCTGTTCCACTCGCCCTTGCCGCCCAGGTTGGGGTCGCTGTTGAGCTCAATCTCTACGCGGCTTTCGGGGCCGTCTACCTGGGGCGTTACCACCACTTTGGCAATTTTGGGGCTGAGCGTTTTAATACCTTCTTCGGTAAGCGCGAAGCTGCTCGGTTTGCTTTGCTCTCCACTACACCCGGCAAGCAGCCACAAGGTGCTGGCCGCCAAGGCGCAAGCGGTCATTCGGGCGGTGGCAAAAATACGTTTCATGGCTCAATCAAAAATGTGGTCGGGCAAGACGCCAAACTCAAGAAGCATGGGCAGATCGGCTTCGCCAACGATGTAGCAGCCTTGCATGCGGGCCTTGCTCACCTTGGACGGGCCGGCATTGGGGCCGCCGCACATAAACACCAGTTTTTGCGTGACCGTTTTTACAACCGCCAGGCCCGCTGCGGTGCAAAGCGCCTCCAGCTCGGCGCGGTGGGCAGCGCCAAAGCCGGTAAACAGTATCTGGGGTTTGCTCGCCTCGGGCGCGGCCTTGTCGGGCTTGGGCGGTGGGGCCTGAAATGGGGCTTTTAGCAACGCCTCGCACCCGTTGAGGTACTGCGTAATACGGTCTTTGCGGAAGGTGCGCGGGGCACCTTTTACCGTAATGTCGTTGCCAACGATGTAGTGGCCTTCTTCGGCCCAGTTGTCTAGTGTTCGCGCTTTGCTCTCGCCGGCGGAATTGGTGTAGAGAAACTCCAGTATCTGCAAATCATCCCCTCGTTATCGGTATGCACTGACATACAAAAACAGCACTAAAAGCGCCGGCCGTTCCAGCCATAAACCACGCGGCCGCAGACTCGCACCTCGTGCTTGCCGCTGAGCACATCGGATTGTTTGATGGCTGGGTTGTCGCTGCTCACCTCGTAAGCACCGTCTAAGCGTTGTCTCACGCGCTTGATAAACAGCCGTTGATGTGCCTCAAGCACATAAACACCATCTACGTCCACCGCGCGAATATCGGTATCCACCAGCGCAAAGTCGCCACTGTTGAGCGTGCCAAGCATGCTGTCGCCATACGCATGCACCAGGCGCAGCGCCTGCGGCCGGTGGCGCGGCAGGTGCAGCGACAGCCAGCGGCGCGACAGCGGCACATTGCCCAGCACAACGTCTTCGGTCATCAGCTCGCTACCCGGCCCCATGCTGCCGGTGGCAGACAGCAGCGGCACATAAATGGCGTCTTCGATGTTCTCGGGATCGGGCGTGGGCGCTGGGCCGGTGAGTACTCGGCTGTGGTTGAGGTCTGCGGTTTCGCGCGTCGCCATATCCACGATTGCGGAATTGCGCGTACCGAACAGCACGTAGCTGGCGTCAATGCCTAGTGCCTGGGCTTCGGCAAGGAATTCAGCCTTGGGGCTTCCACGGCCAGATTCCCAGTCATAGATGGAGCGCGAAGACCAAGAACCACCTAAATGCGCAAAGTCTGTTGCTTTTAGGTCAAGCCGCGTGCGTTCTGTGCGCAATCTCTCACCGATTGCATTGCGCAAAACCGCATTTTCCGAATTCTTTTCTACATTTTTCGCATTCATGGCTTGACCTTGTGCGCAAATTCGCACTATGATTCGGCCGTAACAGCAAATTACGTACCTTTAAAGGGATGGTACACGACACCGCCACAGGCGGGGAGGCTTGGCAAATGGCTTACAAAAACCCGGAACACGCGCGCACGGCCAAAAAGACCGTGCGTTTCCGCCCAGAGGACTGGGCCATGTTGGAGGTGATGGCGCAGCGCCTGAAAACCGAACCCGCCACCTTGGTGTACGACATGACGATGCGCCGCGTGGACACCGAGCTGGAGGCCATGGGCCTGGGCGAGTTCAGCAACCACCAACCCGCCAGCACCGCCAGCTAATTGGCGGCGCAGGCAACAACGTAAAGCGGCGATGACAAATGCAGCTTTCCATCGAGCAAATCGGGTACAGCGAAACCCAGCTGCAAAAGCTGGAGCTGTACCGCCAGGCGATGCAGCTGCCATCTGTCGAAGCCGCTATTGAGCAGCTAAACCGCAGGCAGCTCGACGCCATGGTGGCGTCTATGACGGGCAGAACACCAGGCCCCAAACTGGTTATCAACAACACGGCGCCACAGCGCCAGGAGAACGTCAAATGATGACAAGCACCAACCAACGCGAGCGCCTTACCCACCTGGCGCGCAGCCGCCGCCCCGCCGCCCTGGCAGCCAAGGCCGAGCTGCCAAGCCTGGAGCTGTGCAGCCTGCGCCTCTTTGCCAGCGAAATGGCCGAGGCCGACCAGCTGGCCAGCGCCATGTGCTGGAAGCGCGGCTTTTTGCTGCGCACCGTGTTTTTGATGGGCTGGCAGCTGCTGCTGGCCCAGCCCGACCGGCTGCAGTTCTTCTACGCCAGCGGCGTGGCCGCCCGCCCAGCGGCCGAGACGGTGCCGGTGCCCCGCGTGCTGGCCGGCCTGCGCCTGTACCCCACCGAGAAGCAGACCGCCGCCGATTTTGCCGCCAGCCTGGGCCTGGGCCACACGGCGCCGTTTTTGCGCTTTGTGTACCTGCTGGGCCTGCGCCAGTACAAGGCCCAGCGCGACCAAGTGCAGTTTTTTGGCCGCGACGGCATGGTGCAACCCGGCCTGGCCACCGCCGCTGCGGCCGCTGCTTGAGCGGCTGTAAAGCGGCTCAACAGTGGCTCAAACGAGGCTCAACAGCAGCTATTAAGAAGGCAGAGGCAGTAATGATGCACAGCACCGCAGAACGCAAAGCGCTGCTTGAGGCAGCGGCCAAGCAGCGCAAGCCACGCGGCACCCACCAGGGCCGCCGCCTGCGCATGGAGGGCACCCGCATGGAGTGCCCGCACTGCAAGGCTACGAGCGAGATTCGCACCAGCAAGCCGGTGAGCGCCACCATGCGCGAAACCATTTACCAGTGCACCAACGTGGAGTGCGGCCACACGTTTGTGGCCAACACCGAGATTGTGCGAACGCTCAGCCCCAGCGCTACGCCAGACCCTACTGTCAACCTGCCCATGTCCACCCATGTGCGCCGCGACATGCTGCGCGTGGTGCTCGATAACGCAGGCGCCGCCGAGCACCAGGCCCTGTTTACCAGCCCGGTAACGGGCGACCTGTTTGCCGGCGACAAGCCCGCCGGGGCCAGCAGCTAAACCCCCAGCCGCTCTTTAGCGGCGCAGCACCCACCACCCATTCATTTTTTGCAAGGCCACCCGGCCTGGCAGGGGCTTTTTTTGCCCAAAAACCGGAGGTAAGACCATGGAAACCACGCTGAGCACAAACAAGCTGTTAGACGCCCTTGGCAACCACGTAGCCATGGAGAGTGGCACTTTTTCGGGCGGGACCCGTGCCGATGTTTGGGTAACTAGCTCGGTGCACTATCACAACCAAAAGTGGGGTGGTGATGTGTTGCTGTGTATTGAGGCATCGCACATGGAAACCCGCTTGCGCTTTGGCAAAGAAGACGCCGAGGCGCTGCGCGACCTGCTGACCAACGCATTGGCCCGTCTGGAGTCCGCGGCTAAAGCGCGGGCCGCCGCCGCTAAGAAGGGCGGTGCAGCGTGAGCCTCTACGCCATGCGCTACCGCGCTGCCAGCGGCACGCGCCACACCCACCACATTCTGGCCAGCTCCATGGCTGCGGCATACGACACGGCATTTGATATTGCCGAGCTGCAGCCGAGCATTCGCGGCTTTTCTGTGCAAGGTCTGGCCGCCGCATGATGCAAGACCAAGCCGAAGCCAAAGCGGTGGCCAGCGCCGGCGCATTGCGCTATGCGCTGTGCAAGCTGCCGGTGGTAGATGTGGAGCAGGTGGAATACCTTGCGCCAGATTTGCTGCTGCCAGCACCGCCACCGCCCCCCGCGCCGGCGCCCGACTTGGTAGGCCCACGCCAAAAAACGGTGCCTATGAACCTGCCTATGGAGCTGCGCGAGAAGTGGCGCGAGCACCAGGCATTTTTTGCGCGCAAGGGCTCGCGCGGCCTGTACGCAGGTACGCAGGACGCTGAGTGGGCAGGCATTCCGCTGGCCTGGCGAATCATGCTCATGACGCTGGGCGGCATTGGCGATGTGGAGCTGATTGATTACCTCGCCGGCCGCAGCTGGCAGGAGCTGCCGCCGGCCGAGCGCGAGGCGGTGCAGTTCGCCATACGCGAGGGCAAGCGCGTTTTCTCTCGCCTGAGCGCGCTGTCTATGCGCACCGTGGGGTAAGACATGCCAGCAATACCACGCAAGCTGCCCAGCAATTACGCCGATTGGAATGCGAATGTTCCGCGCATGCACATGGTGCACTACCACCTGCAACGCATCGTGGACAGCGCCCCAGACGGCTGGCGTGATGCTATCCGTGTGCGCTTTCCCACGGCAGAGCCTGTGTCGCCTTTTATCGACGGCACGGTGGAGCACGCCAAGTGGTTTGTTGAGCAGCAGCCCGAGTGGGTGCGCGCGTGGGACAAGCTGCAGGAGCTGGCCGATTTTGACGATGCGTATGGCGATGCATCGCGCCTGAACCTGAGCGATTTTGAGATTTGCGCCTGGGCCAAGCAGCTTGCCGCGCAGATGGACGAGTTGATGGACGGCTGCGAGCTGGCCGGCTTTGACCTGGCCGACCGTGGCCACGCGCTGGCCATGGCGCTAAAGACCACCGGCGCGCTGCAGGCGCAAGATGTGGAAGACCTGTTCAAGGTGCCGCTCTACGCCAGCCTGGAGCTGCGCAAGCAAAAGACGCTGGCCGCCATTAAGCGCGCGAGCGATGACGCCTGGTGGCGCCGCAAGCTGCGCCGCACCGTGGCGCGCGTGGTGGAGGCCGGGGCTATTCGCCTGGGCCTGGTGAACGTGGCCAAGGGGCGTTATGTGAGCAACGGCGGCCTGGTGCGCCGGCAAGCGCAGATCAAGCGCAACGCCGAGGCGCTGGCCCGCAGCCTGTACCGCAACGAGACGGGCCAGGTGTACACGCTGGCCGAGCTGGCCGCACTGGGCACGGCCAACCCGCTGATTCGTGGCGGCGAGCTGATGACGCGCATTCGCGGTGCCGAGGAATACGCAGACGCGCATGGCCATGTGGGCATGTTTATTACGCTGACGCTGCCCAGCAAGTACCACCCGGTGACGATCCGCAACGGAAAAACGCGCCACAACAAAAAGTACAACGGCGCAACGCCGCGCGACGGCCAGCGCTGGCTGTGCGATACCTGGGCCAAAGTGCGCGCCAAGCTGGGGCGCAAGGGTGTAAAGATTTACGGCCTGCGCGTGGCCGAGCCGCACCACGACGGCACGCCGCACTGGCACGCCATGCTGTGGGCTGAAAGCCAGTGGGAGGCGCAGTTGATTAATGCCACCCTGCGCCAGTACTGGCTGGCCGAAGACGGCAACGAGCGCGGCGCGCAAGAAAACCGCATTTGCACCAAGCGCATTGACGGCGGCGGCGCTGCC
This sequence comes from Comamonas trifloxystrobinivorans, assembly GCF_043359985.1. Taxonomy (NCBI): domain Bacteria; kingdom Pseudomonadati; phylum Pseudomonadota; class Betaproteobacteria; order Burkholderiales; family Comamonadaceae; genus Comamonas; species Comamonas trifloxystrobinivorans. The sequence continues at coordinate 206,978 of NZ_JBHZGV010000008.1, read as the reverse complement.
GGCTACGTGGCCAAGTACATAGCCAAGAGCGTGGGCCACATTGCCTTGGCCGAGCACCAAGATTTGGTGGACGGCCAGCAGATTGATATGGATTTTGGCCCCGAGGAAAGCCAGGGCCACCAGCGCGTGGACGCCTGGGCCGCAACCTGGGGAATCCGCCAGTTCCAGACCATTGGCATGCCCAGCGTGACGGCCTGGCGCGAGCTGCGCCGCGTGAGCGGCGACCAGCTGGAGCTGTTTGCCAACGAGGGCGACCGCGCCACCCTGCGCGCCTACCGCGCTTGCCACCGCAGTGGCGATGTAAAGGCCGATTGGCGCGTGTTTATGGAGGCCATGGGCGGCCACGCTTTGAAGCGTGACGATTGGCACCTGCGCACCGTCAACCGCATGGCGGTAGATGGCCAGTGCAACAAGTACGGCGAGGCCGTGAAGAAGGGCCGCATTGTGGGCCTGGTGCCCCAGCACGGCCGCATGTCGGGCCGCTGGCTGGTGAGCCGCCGCATTGTGTGGGCGCCCGTGGCCGGTGATACCAGCACACACGCCACGCATGCCACTAATGATTCGGACGCCGAAAACGGCGATGCAGCAGTACAAGCGCAGGGCACTGGCGCAGCACAGGACCGGGCGCCGCAGGCGGCCGCTTGGACTGGTTTCAATAACTGTACGGCACGCATAACCGGCGAGCTGGCCAATGCAGTTTTTGGCGTTGCGGAGCGAGACAAAACGCCCAACTACCCGCAGGCAACGCTCGATCACTTCCAAGCCCTGCGCCAACAGCAAGAAAACGACCGCGCCCAGCACGCCGCGCAGCACAAACACGCCGCCATGCAGCGCGCGCAAGCCGCCGTGCAGCGTGCTGCGGCCGAAGCACAGCACGCAAAAGAGACAGCCAAGCAAGAGGCGCAAGCAGCGCAGCGCACATCGGCCCACATGCTGCGCGCCCTGCAGTCGGTGCGCCGCGCTATGGAGGCAACCCAATGACCAGTAGCACAGCCAACACCACCAGGCGCGGCAGCCGCGCGCCCGTCATCAGCCCGCTGCTGCAACGCGCGCTCGACGCCGGCCGCCGCGTCTGCGAAGACATGCAAGACAGCCCCGAAGCCCGCCAGGCCATGAAGCGCGAGATTTTGGAGATTGCCCGCACCGACGAACGCCTGCTGCCCGGCCTGATCGCCGGCCTGACCTACCCGCGCCTGCGCCGCGCAGATTTATCACCCACCGCCAACCAGCAAACAAAGGAGTAAGCCACATGGCCCACGTCATGACCACCGACCGCGAGCAATCCGACCGCTACCGCCACCAGTGCGAAGTGCGCTATTTGCTGGCCGCCAGCCGTGAGGAAGCACGCGGCCAAAAGTACGTGCACGACTACCTCAACCACCCCAAGGTGCAAGGCCGCCGCGCCGCGCTGGAGCGCGACGTAAAGCTGCAAGGCGACCTGGGCAACGACGGCCGCCACGGCCAGTGGCTTTGATTTTTTAGGAGCAACCACCATGCCCGCAAAACGCACCGAACCCAGCACCCACGCATTCCAGCGCGCCGCTGGTGTGTATGTGGGCAGTGGCCACCAGGCCAGCCACCTGGCCGCCGTGTTTGCCGCAGAGCGCGAGCGCCTGGCCGCCGAAGCCGCCAAAAACAAACGCCGCCGCAAGCCCAAAGCCGAAGTGGCCGACACCACCAACGACAACCCCAACCAGCTGCGCCTGGTTGCCTGACCCGAAAGACCAACACCATGCGACCCGCACAAAGCATTCAAGCCCTACGCAGCTACCGCGCATTCGTCTACCCCATCACCGCCAACGCCTGGGATTTGGAGGGCCAAGGCGGACAGCACCTGCTAAGCCGCATTGACCTCAAGGCCGCGAGCAGCGAAGACGCACAAGAAAAAGCCCGCCACGTAACCGGCCAGGCCGTGCTGCGCGTGGAACGCAAGGACTGAGCCATGCAGCAATCAATTGGCAAAGAAAAATTTGAAGGATCCATGGTGCTGCTGTGGATTGATGGGGCTGTTTTCGTTGCGCCAGTAGCGCATACAGCCTTGCAAGTGTTTGTGCCAATGCTGGGCGCATTCCAAGGCCGCACTGATGGAGACCGCACACCCACCGTCCTGCGCCTGGGCGAAGAAAACGCAAAGGCGGCCAATGCTCTGGCCGCGCAGATCAACAACGCAGCACTGAAGAAAACAACGAAGGGGCAAAGCAAATGACAAAAGCACGCGACCAGCTGAGCCACACCGTATCCCGCGATGCCTGGCTGAAAAAGCAAGAAGCCGAGCGCATCAGCTACGCAGGCAAAGTGCCGCCCCGCCAGACCAACTGGCAAACGGCAGGCAACTACAAGTGCCCCGAGCTGCACCACCGCAGCCGTGGCCAGGCCGCACGGCCGGTGACTTTGAACGCGAGGGGGTGAGCAATGAAAAAAACCATGCATGTCGTTTCTGTCAGCTCCGGTAAAGACAGCACTGCACTTTTGGAGCTGGCCATGCGCCGCCGTCCGCCTGCTGCTGAGCGTCGGCTACACCTGGGCCAACGGCGCTTGGCAACAGCCGCCGCCGCGCATGCTCACCCTGACCGTCAAGCAATGCGATATCGACAAGATCAAACGCGCGTTTGCAAAGGAGCCCTGCGCCGGCGTGCGTTTGCACCAGATTGCCGAGCCAGGCCAATCGAATGGAGGGTGCAAGCCATGAGCGAAGAAGCCGCAAAAGCAATCGGCAGCGGCCTGGCCTGGCTGGGTTTCTGGCTGGCCGTGGCCGCCTATTTCTACAGCATGGTGGCCCTGGCCACAGCGGGGTGCAAGCCACGACAGCAATCCACAGCAGAGCATTGAAGCGCGGAATTTTCCGCAAGGCGTCACCCGTTGAAAGGCTGATGCGACGCGCCAGGATGGACAGCGATGTGGTGCAGCTGGGGCTGTTTTGCATGCTGGCAGACCACGGCGCCGAAGAACCCGAGCTGCTGGCCAGCCTGGCCTATCTGATCGGCATGGGCGCCGAGATTGCGCGCGCGATTCCCGTGGCTGGCCAGAACCGACCCGGCTTGCACCAGGCGCTGATAGCCGTGGTGGACATGACGATGGACGGCCACCGCTGGGACTCCAGCTGGGCCGCACAACTGGGCACGGCCGCAGAAATCAGCATTGACCTGTTCTGTAGCTACAACCAGCTGGGCCGCCACTTCGAGCCAGGCGCCCGCCAGCTGTCGCAGGAAGTCAAAGCCGGCACGGTAAAAGCCGACGCCATTGCCCCGCTAAATTTCCCGAGCGGGAAAGATTCAACAAAAACAGCCGCAGTAACGGCAGAAATTTCCTGATCGGGAAATTTCACCATCGCGCAGGAGGAAAGAACAATGGGTATTTACAAGCTGAGCAAAGAAGAAGTGCTGGCCGAAATGGATGTGGCCGAAATGACGCTGCGCAACCTGATTGAGAAGCACGGTTTCCCGCACCCGCGCAAGGCGGGGCCGCAAAAGCTGTTCTGGCTGGTGAGCGAGGTGATTACCTGGCTGGAGAGCTGCCCTAAGGCTTGGGGCGGGGATGCGGGGGAGGGTGGAGAGCCTACAAAATGAGCTGAGCAGGGGCTGCATAGTCGGCCCACTCTTGCAGGATCATTGCCCGTTTGTCCAACATGTCGCCGCGTCTATACGCGGCTTCTGTTTTTGTGTCGATCGCATGAGCCAGGCATAGTTCGATCGCATCGCGCGCATGGTGCGTGCACTCGCCGGCCCAGTCGCGGAAGGTGGAGCGGAAGCCATGCGGCACGGCGCCAGTGTGGTGGCGCCGCATGAGCAGGGTCAACGCCATATCCGACAGCATGCCCCCACGGTTGGAGATAAAAACATAGTCATCGAGCTGGCCTGGCTTTTGCGCCTGCAGCAGGGCCATGGCCTGGGTGGAAAGCGGCACGCGGTGAGGCCGTTTACTTTTCATTCGCTCGGCGGGTACAACCCAGACGCCCAGCTGCATATCCACTTCGCCCCAGCGCATGCCGCGCACCTCGCCAGAACGGCTGGTGGTCAGTATCAGAAATTGCAGCGCGCGGGCGCTTTCGCCCTTGATGGCCGGCAGGCGTTGGTAGAAGGCAGGCAGCTCGACATAGGGCACAGCCGGGTGGTGCTTGACCGGGGCCAGCTTGTCGGGGTTGGCCAGAATGTGTTGCAGTTGGCCACGCCAGCGCGCAGGGTTTGGGCCAGTGCGGTGGCCAAAGGCGGTTGACCAATCCAGAATTTGTTCGATGCGACCGCGCAGGCGCACAGCGGTTTCGGTTTTTGTTTTCCAGATCGGCGCAAGTACGCGCAAAACGTGGTGCTGTTCAATCTCGCCCACGTTGAGCTGCCCCAGGATCGGGAATGCGTAGGTTTCCAGCGTGTTGCGCCACTGCTGAACGTGCTTGACGTTGCGCCAGGTGCTTTCGTGCTCTTTGATAAAAGTCTCTGCCGCCGTGGCAAACGGCATTTGTTTGGCAGCGGCCTGGCGCGCTGCCTCACGCTCGGCCGCGCGGGCCTGCAGCGGATCGGCGCCACTGTCACGCACACCAAGCGCAGCGCGCGCAGCCTCGCGCGCTGCGGCCAGGCTGACAGCCGGATAACTGCCGAGGCCCATACGGCGCCGGCTGCCATGGTGGACATACCGATAGACCCACACGCGCGAACCGCCGATGATCTGCAGATACAGCCCAGACACGCCACCAACAGCGTGCACGCCTTCTTCCCGCAAGCGTGAGACTTCCAAGGCAGTTTTTTCTAGGATGCGTTTGGGCATGGCATGAATCTATGGGCCAACAAATGGGCCATAAAAATTTAGATTGAGGTGTTTACGGGGTTTGTGTGAGTGCTGTATATAACTACAGTAAACGCAGCGTAACACAGCGTCAAATATAGGTCAAACGCCAGAGAATGGGCAAGAAAAAAGCACCCTGTATGGGGTGCTTTCGTTGACCTGGCGGAAGCGGTGAGATTCGAACTCACGGATGGCTTACACCATCGCCGGTTTTCAAGACCGGTGCATTCAACCACTCTGCCACGCTTCCTTGGGGTGCGCTGCGGAGTGGTCGCAGCGCGAGGCAGCTGGCATTGTATGCGAATTCGGTGTGCTTGCTGGCGCTGTACTCAACGGCGCGTGGGCTCGGGCTCGTCCTTGAGGCGGCTGTGGGCCAGGGCGCCGGCTGCTTCCAGGATGGGATAGGCCACCGAGCACAACAGCGAGTTGATGCGTTTGAGGTCGCTGATCAGGTCGATATGCAGCGAGCTGGTTTCAATGCTGGGTACCGAGTTGTGCGACAGGCGCTCCAGGTGCGATGCGGAGTAGGCCAGCTCCAGGTCGCGGAAGCGGGCTTTTTCTTCGAGCAGCTTTTGCGCGTCGCGCACATTGCCAGACAGGAAGACGCTCATGGCCAGGCGCAGGTTGTCCAGCAGGTGGGCGTGCAGCTCGTTGATTTCTTCCATGCCGGCTTTGCTGAACTGGCGTCGCTTTTTGATTTTCTTGTTTTCCACATCGGTGAGCACGCGCTCGATGATGTCGCCGATCTGCTCCATGTTGATGGTGAAGTTGATCACTTCGGTCCAGCGCTGGCTCTCGCGCTCGTCCAGTTCGGCGCGCGAGATCTTGGTCATGTAGTACTTGATGGCCGAGTACAGCTCGTCCACCGTGTCGTCGAGTTTGCGCAGGTCTTGCGAGAGTTGCTGGTTGTCGGTTTGCACCACGTTGTGCAGACCGATGAGCATGGATTCAACCACGTCGGCCTGGTGCAGTGCCTCACGCGCGGCGCAAGAAATGGCCAGCGAGGGCGTGGAGAGCGCCGACGGGTCGAGGTGGCGCGGGCGTTGCGGTGCGTGGCTGGCGTCTTCCTTGGGCAGCAGCTTGCGCATCCAGTCGCCGATGATGCCGGTGAACCAGATGAAGCCCAGCGTGTTGAGTACGTTGAAGGCCAGGTGGAAGAGTACGGCCGATTGGCCGGCACCTTGGATGTAGGGCACCACATACGTCATCCACAAGCCGGTGAAGGGCGCAACGATGGCGATGCCGAGAATTTTGAAGATCAGGTTGCCGACGGTGACCTGGCGCACTTCGATTGACGATTTGGCGGTTTGCAGCACGGCCAGCACGCCGCTGCCCAGGTTGGCGCCCAGCACCAGGCCCAGTGCCATGTCACCGCTGATGGCGCCGGAGCTGGCCATGGCCGCGATCAGCAGCACGATAGCCAGGCTGGAGTACGCGATGATGGCCAGGATGGCGCCCAGCAGCAATTCCATGAAGAAGTCGCTTTTCACGCTGATGAGCAGCGTGCGCACGGCTTCAGAAGCCAGCAGTGGTTCAGTGGCTTCCACAATCAGGCGCAGGGCCAGCAGCATCAGCCCCAGGCCAATGAATACGCGGCCTACGCGGCCGGGCGTGGAGTCTTGTTTGGAGATGAACAGCACCACGCCCAGAAAGATGAGCAGCGGCGACAACCAGGACAAATCGGTGGAGAAGAGCACGGCCATCAGCGCAGTGCCTACGTCGGCCCCGCGCATCACCGCCAGTGCGGCGGTCAGCGGGATCAGGCCCTGGCCTACGAAGGAGGCCGTCATCAGCGAGGTGGCGGTGCTCGATTGCACGAGCGCAGTGACGCCTATGCCCGAGAGCATGGCGGTGAATCGGTTGCTCATACTGCGCGCGAGCAGGTTGCGGAGGTTGGCGCCAAAGACGCGCAGCACCCCTGTGCGCACCATATGAGACCCCCAAACCAGCAGCGCAATGGCTGCGAGAAGATTGAGCAGGTGTTTCATAAGGCGAACCGGTCACTATACCCCTGATAGCACTGCAGCGTGATGGGGCTTGATCTATGACGCATATTTTGCTGCGTTATTGACCATTGGTGACGATGCGCTGTCGCGCGTAGGCAAAAAAACACCGCCGTCGCTGAGCGAGGGCGGTGGTCTTGCGGCTGCCATCCGTTGCTGTTAAAGCGCGGCTGGCTGTGCCTCAGGCTTGCTCGCCGCGCTTCATGCGCAGCAACTCGTCCAGAATCAGCAGGATGGCGCCGATGGTGATGGCGGTGTCGGCCAGGTTGAAGGCCGGGAAGTGGCTGCCCGCCCAGTGGAAATCGAGCATGTCCACCACGTAGCCGTGGCGCAGGCGGTCCACCACGTTGCCGATGGCGCCGCCCAGAATGCAGCTGATGGACAGGCAGAACAGGGTTTTATGGCTGTGTTTGTAGAGCTGCCAGGTGATGACCAGGGCCACGACCACGCCAATGCCGGTGAAGAACCAGCGCTGCCAGCCGCCTGCGCTGGCCAGGAAGGAGAAGGCTGCGCCTGGGTTGTGCGCACGCACGATGTTGAAAAAGCCGGTGATCGTGGTGTATTCGCCGAGCTGGTAGTGGGCCAGGATCCATTCCTTGGTCCACTGGTCCAGCCAGAACAGCACGGCGGCGAGCACCAGCCACAGTACAAAGGCAGGCTTGCTCGTCTTCTGTTGGTTGCTCATGCTTGCTTTCAACGCTAGTCAATCGGATGGCAGCCGGCGCCAGTGGGTACCAAGCTGGGGCACATGGCTGTGCCCCAAGCTCAGGCCCGCCCGCGTTGGCGGCTCATGGCCTGGTCAGGCCTTGGTTCGCACTTCGCCGGCGCCGTGCAAGTTGCTGTCGCAGCGGCCGCAGAGCGTGGGGTGGGCGGGGTTCACGCCCACATCGGCGCGGTAGTGCCAGCAGCGCTCGCACTTGGCGTTTTCCGAAGGCGTGACGCTCACTGCCAGCTCGTCGCCAGCCACCACACTGGCGGCCGAGGTGATGAGCACAAACTTCAGATCATCGGCCAGCGTTTGCAGCAGGGCCAGGTCTTCGGGTTGCGCTGTCAGCGTGACTTCGGCCTGCAGCGATGGGCCAACCTTGCCTTCCACTCGCACATTCTCGATGTCCTTGTTGACCAGGTCACGGATCTCGCGGATACGGTTCCACTTGGCCAGCAGGGCTTCGTCGCCGGCAGGCAGTTCGATGAACTTTTCCAGGAAGATGGTGTCGCTGTCGCCAAAAATCTTCCATGCTTCTTCGGCAGTGAAGGACAGGAAAGGCGCCATCCAACGCAGCAGTGCGTGCGTGATCTGGTGCAGCGCGGTCTGGGCCGAGCGGCGGGCCAGGCTCTTGGCACCGGTGGTGTAGAGACGGTCCTTCAACACGTCGAGGTAGAAGCCACCCAGGAACTCGGAGCAGAACAGCTGGATCTTGGCCACCACGGGGTGGAATTCATAGACCTGGTAGTGGCCGATGATTTCCGCCTGCAATTGGTGCGCGCGTGCCAGGGCGTACTGGTCGATTTCCAGCATGTCCTGGAAGGGCACGCTTTCGCTGGCGGCATCAAAGTCGCTGGTGTTGGCCAGCAGGAATTTGAGCGTGTTGCGGATGCGGCGGTAGCCGTCAACCACGCGGGCCAGGATCTTGTCGTCAATACCCAGGTCGCCCGAGTAATCGGTTGAGGCCACCCACAGGCGGATGATTTCCGCGCCCATTTTGTTGGACACGTCTTGCGGCGCCACGGTGTTACCCAACGATTTGGACATTTTCTTGCCCTGGCCGTCCACCGTGAAGCCGTGCGTCAGCAGGCCCTTGTAGGGCGCGCGGCCAAAGATGGCGCTGGCCAGCAGCAGCGAGCTGTGGAACCAGCCGCGGTGCTGGTCGTGGCCTTCCAGGTACAGATCGGCTTCGGGGCCCTGGTCGTGGTGCATGTAGTTGTGCGTGCCGCGCATCACGTGCCAGAAGGTGGAGCCGGAGTCGAACCAGACTTCCAGAATGTCAGTGCTCTTGGTATAGAGCTTGGCTTCTTCGGCGCCCAGAATGTCTTCGGCCGTCACGCGGCTCCAGGCCTCGATGCCGCCGGTCTCGACCATGTCGGCCGCCTGGTCGATGATCTCCATGGTGCGCGGGTGCAGCGCGCCGGTGTCCACATGCAGGAAGAAGGGGATGGGCACGCCCCAGCTGCGCTGGCGCGAGATGCACCAGTCGGGCCGGCCGGCGATCATGTCGCGCAGGCGGGTTTTGCCGTTTTCCGGGTAGAAGCTGGTGTGCTCGATGGCTTCGAGCGCGATTTGGCGCAGGGTTTTCTCCGGCTTCTGGGCCGGGTCGGTGAAAACGCCTTCGCCTTCGTCCATGCGGATGAACCACTGGGCGGCTGCGCGGTAGATCACCGGCGTTTTGTGGCGCCAGCAATGCGGGTAGCTGTGGCTGATGGTGGTGGTGTCCAGCAGACGGCCGGCCACCTTGAGCGCGTCGAGGATGACGGGCACGGCCTTCCAGATGTGCTGGCCGCCGAACAGCGGCATATCGGCGGCGTACACGCCATTGCCTTGCACGGGGTTGAGGATGTTCTTGTACTCCATGCCATTGGCAATGCAGGAGTTGAAGTCGTCCACACCGTAGGCGGGCGCCGAGTGCACGATACCGGTACCGTCCTCGGCGGTGGCGTATTCGGCCAGGTAGACGGGAGAGATGCGGTCAAAACCCTTGTCCACATGGGCCAGCGGGTGCTTGAAGGGCATGTGGTCGAGCTTGTCGCCCTTGGCGGTGGCGAGGACCTTGCCTTCGATTTTCCAGCGGGCCAGGCATTTTTCGACCAGGGCCGAGGCCACGATCAGCAGGCCGCGCTCGGTGTCGACGAGGCTGTATTCCAGATCGGGGTTGACGTTGAGCGCCTGGTTGGCGGGGATGGTCCAGGCGGTGGTCGTCCAGATGACGATGAAGGCCTCTTTGTCGAGCTGGGGCAGGCCAAAGGCGGCGGCCAGCTTGGCTGCATCAGCAGCGGGGAACATCACGTCCAGCGTCTGCGATTGCTTGTCCTGGTATTCGATTTCGAACTCGGCCAGCGACGAGGCGCAGTCAAAGCACCAGTACACGGGCTTCAGGCCACGGTAGACAAAACCGCGCTCCATCACCTTTTTCAAGGCGCGCAGCTCCAACGCCTCGTTGGCGTAGTTCATGGTTTTGTAAGGGTGGTCCCAGTCGCCGAGCACGCCCAGGCGCTTGAAGTCGACCATTTGCTGCGCGATCTGCTCGGTGGCGAAGGCGCGGCTCTTGGCCTGCATTTCGTCGCGTGGCAGGTTGCGGCCGTAGAGCTTTTCGATGGCGTTCTCGATCGGCAGACCGTGGCAATCCCAGCCGGGCACGTAGAGCGCGTCGTAGCCTTCGAGCTGGCGGCTCTTGGTGATCATGTCCTTCAAGATCTTGTTCACTGCGTGGCCGATGTGGATCTTGCCGTTGGCGTAAGGAGGGCCGTCGTGCAGGATGAACATGGGCGCGCCACGGCGGGCGTCGCGCAGCTTTTTGTAGGTACCTTGGTCTTCCCACTCTTGCACCCAGCCCGGCTCGCGCTTGGGCAGATCGCCGCGCATCGGGAAAGGGGTGTCGGGCATGTTCAAGGTGGCGCGGTACGCAGAAGCCTTTTCAGCGGAAGACGATTTGTCGGACATAAAAACCTTCAAAGCAAAACACAGTCCTGATCCGGGGCAGATCAACAAGGCCGGTCAGGAGAAAAATGGTTGGCGCAGAAGTGGGCAAGGCGGCGCGAGGGCGCCTGAAACGCAGGACTTCTGCGCAGCGAGGCGCAGCAGGCACAGCGTCAAATTCGGTCGCGCGTGGTTTGGCGACGGGTTTCGGCGTGGGTCGGGGTGCTGAAGTAGGCACGGGCATCCGCGCAGTCCTTGGCGATACCGGCGGTGAGGGCATCGAGACTGTCGTATTTGAGCTCGTCGTGCAGTTTGTGTAGCAGTTCCACGCGGATGATTTTACCGTAAGCCCCGTCACCACCCAGTTCGGCGGGCCATTGCAGGCAATGGGTCTCCAGCAGCACGCGGCCGCCGTTGACGTCGTTCGGGTCGATCGAGGGGCGAATGCCCAGGTTGGCCACGCCTGGCAGCGGCTGCGCTGCCAAGCCATGCACCAGCACCACAAAAATGCCGCTGGCAGCGGGCTTCCAGTGGTCAAAGCGCAGGTTCAGGGTGCGAAAACCATCGCCTGCGCCGCTACGGCTTTCGGCCAACTGGCGGCCCAGTTTGCGGCCATGCACCACATGGCCCGAGATGGCGTACGGGTAGCCCAGCAATTTGGCGGCGCCCGCCATATCGCCTTGCGCCAGCGCTTGGCGCACCGCGGTGCTGGAGACGCGCAGGCCGTCGGATTCGTAGCTGTTCATGCGTGCCACGTCAAAGCCTTGCTGGCGGCCAGCCTCGACCAGCATGTTGTAGTCGCCCGCGCGCTTGTGGCCAAAGCGGAAATCATCGCCCACCAGCAAATAGCCTGTGCCCAGGCCAGCCAGCAGAACATCGTCGATAAACGCTTGCGGCGCCTGGCTGGCCAGCGCGGCGTTGAAGGGCAGAACAATCGTTTGCTCGATGCCGCACTGCGCGAGCTGGTCGAGCTTGTCGCGCAGTGTGGAGATACGTGCCGGCGCCAGATCGGGCTGGTTCAGCACCTGGGCAAAATAGTCGCGCGGATGCGGCTCGAATGTCAGCGCACAACTGGCCAGGCCGCGGCGTTGCGCCTCGCTGCGCAGCAAGGCCAGCATGGCCTGGTGGCCGCGGTGCACACCGTCGAAATTGCCAATGGTGACAGCGCAATGGCGCAGCGCCTCAGGGTGGGCGAGTCCTCGGAAAATCTTCATCGTTGCTTTAGTTTTTATAGCGGCTGGCGCGCTTTGGCGGCGCGCCGATGTCCAATTTCACCAGAAAAGTGTATATTGGTCATTATGGCTTGGAGCCCGGCGGCTGTGCTTGGCATGCATGGCAGCACCAGTGTTTTTGCCGGTGTAAGGGCTTCTTTCGGTATTTTTGAGCAATTCCAATGAGCAGGAGGCCCATTGTGAAGGTGTTGAAGTTATCGGCAAGCGGCGTGCCGCAGTCCTGGATCTCGCTCCAGGAGGCGGTGACGCACTACGCAGCAGGCGATGTGCGCTGGGAGGCGGGCGCGCATGTGGCGTGCTTTCGGGGTGGCCACAATGCCGTCACCGGCCTGCAGTCGCGCATTGAAGTGGCCAGCATCATTGGCACACGCGGCAAGCCCAGCATTGACCCGTTTGCCATGCGCATGGCGCTCACCAACAGCAAATTGTTTCGCCGCGACTGCCAGATCTGCGCCTACTGCGGCGAGTGGTTCGACGAAGACCTGCTGACCCGCGAGCATGTGGTGCCGGTATCGCAAAAAGGCCCGGATACCTGGATGAACGTGGTCACTGCTTGCGCATCGTGCAACCACCGCAAGGCCGGTCGCACGCCCGAACAAGCGCATATGCCCTTGTTGTATGCGCCCTATACGCCCAGCCTGTGGGAAGACTTTATTTTGCGCAACCGCCGCATCATGGCCGATCAGATGGAGTTTTTGCTGGCCCACGTGCCCAAGAGTTCGCGCCTGGCGGCCTGATTTCTCAGTCCGCTAACAAAAAAAGGCCTTGCACTGCTGCAAGGCCTTTTACTGGGGCGTGTTCAGTTTCAAGCCTTGGGCTTGAACGCGGTCACCAAGAAGCCATCCACGGGCTGGCCCATTTCCATGCGCAAGTCCACATCCTTGGTCTCGACACGGTCAAAACCCGCCGCCTTGGCCAGGCGCACCGTGCTGCTGAGCGTGTGCGTGTAGCGACCAAAAGGCTGGAGCTGGCTGTCCGGGCCGGTCACATCGCCGTGTTCGCAAGAGAAGATCAGCACGCCGCCGGGTTGCAGTACGCGGTAAGCATCGGCCAGGGTTTGCTGCAGATCGCCGACGTAGATCAGTACATCCAGTGCCGTGATCGCTTCAAAGGTTTCGGCAGGCGTGGCGGCCAAGGCTTCGAGCAGGTTGACCTGGTGGAACTTGTAGTAAACCTTGTGCTTGGCTGCCTCGGCCAGCATGTTCGAGGACATGTCCACGCCCAGGATATAGCCGTCGATCGGGCCCAGGCAGGCGCCCAGCAAGCCGGTGCCGCAACCGAGATCGAGCAGGTTGAAGCGGCGGTCGGGGTAGAGCGCCAACAATTGGTCGGCTACCTGTTTGGGCAGGTAGTAGCGCAGATTGCGCACCATGTGGGCGTCATAGACAGACGCCATCTCGTCGAACATGTGGGTGGTCAGCTCGACGGGCACCTGGTTGGGCACTTGGCCCTGGGCCAGTTGGTGGTAGTACTGGTAGATTTTGTCGTCGGCCTTGAGTTCGAGCAATGCTGTAGTGTCGGGCAGGGCATCGGCCATGGTGCCGCGCTCTTGCAGCATTTGCACGCGGGCAATGCGGGCCAGGTGGTCGTCGGGTTTTTCGTTGATCAAGGGCTCCAGAATCGCCAGCGCTTCGTCGTACTTGTGGACGCTGCCCAGGTCCACCGCCAGATAGCGGCGCAGGGTGCGGTCTTCGGGGGCCAGCTTGAGTGCATTTTGCAGGTGGCGAATGGCCATGTCGGTATTGCCGACGCGGTGCGCGATATCGACCATGCCCGCAATGACATGCGCATTGTCAGGCTCCAGAGCGATGGCCTTTTCTGCCGTTTCTTGGGCTTCCTGGCGGCGGTTATGGCGGGCAAAGAGTAAGGCTTGCTCCAGCAGCCCTGGAGTCCAGCCTGGAGCCAGGGTGACGCAGCGTTGCATGGCATCAAGCGCACCTTCGAGGTTGCCCGATTTTTCTGCCATCAGCGAAGCCAGCATGAACAGACGCGCATCGCGCGGGGCGCGGCGGCGGGCGTCGTTCAAGGTCTGCGCGGCACCGGTGAGGTTGCCCACGGCGATCTGGTGGCGGGCGGTGTCAAGGTATTTGCGGATGGGGTCGACAGGTGCTTTGGCGCTCATGAAGTGAATCCGGGGATGGCCTGCGGGCGAGGCTGTGGAAATCAGTAAAGCCTTTGATTATCCGCCATTTGGCTGGCGCCTGTGTTGGCGGGCGGGCAAGCGCCGGCAAAGGCCTTGGCTGGCTGCGATAATGCCGCCTCCATGAAAAACATTGTCATCCTGATCTCGGGCGGCGGCTCCAATATGGCGGCCATTGTGCGCAGTGCGCAGCAAGAGCGCTGGCGCGAACGCCTGGGGGCACAAGTGGTGGCCGTGCTCAGCAACAAAGCCAGCGCTGGCGGCCTGGCATTTGCCCGCGAGCAAGGCATTGCCACGGCGGTGGTCGACCACCAGGCCTTTGCCAGCCGTGAGGATTTCGATGCCGCCTTGATGCAGCAGATCGACCAGTACCAGCCCAGCCTGGTGGTGTTGGCCGGCTTCATGCGGATTCTGACGCCCGGCTTCGTCAACCACTATGCTGGGCGCCTGGTCAACATCCACCCATCGCTGCTGCCTGCATTTGCCGGTTTGCACACCCACCAGCGCGCTATCGACGCTGGCTGCAAGTTTGCCGGTGCCAGCGTGCACTTGGTGACGCCCGATCTGGATGCGGGCCCGATCGTTGAGCAAGGCCTGGTGCCGGTGTTGCCCGGCGATACGGCGCAAACCCTGGCCGCGCGCGTGCTGGTGCAAGAGCACCAGATCTACCCCAAGGCCGTGCGCGCGCTGCTGCAGCGCATGGACTGAGCTATTCGCCGCTGCTTTGTGGCGAATATGCTGCAAAGCGTGGCAGGCTGCGGCCTTCGATCTGCACGCTCTCGGCAAACATGGCCGCGGGTCGCACCCAGATGCCAAACTCCCCATACAAAGCCTGGTAAACCACCAGCCACTCGCGGGTTTCGCTGTGGCGAGCCAGGTGCAGCACCTGGTAGAGCTGGCCTTTGTAGTGGCGGTACAAGCCGGGTGAAATTGCGGGCGCGGCAGGGGGAATCTGTTCCATCATCTGAAAAATTGTTTTAGGCTATTGAGCCAGAAGCATACCAAGGGGTGATGCATGGCGTGCCGCGCTGTGGCGCGGGCCATGGCCGCCCGATGATTATTGCCGGAGGGTGGGGTGGATCACATCGATTTCGTGCAGCGTGTCGATGCCTATGAGCAGGCTTACGCTGACCGGCCGGGTGCCGGCCGGCGCGCAGTGGCGCTGTTTTCGCTGCTGGCGCTGGTCTGGGTCTGGGGCGGGTTGCTGCTGGGCCTGGGCTTGCTCGCCTGGGCCGGGGTATCCTGGTCGGGCAAAGGTTTCAGAGGCGAGCAGATTTTTGGGCTGTTTGGCGGCCTGGCCTTGATTTTGAGCGTGCTGCGGCTCACCCGCTCCGATTGGGTGGCTCCCACAGGCATTGCCGTGCCACCGGCCGAATGCCCGCGCCTGTTCGAGGCGCTGGAGCGCATCCGCCAGAAAATCGGCGGCCCGCGCATCGACCAGTTGGTCATTACCGAAGACTACGACTTGCGCATGTTGCAGCGCTCACGCCTGGGCGGCCTGCAACCTGCACACAATTACCTGCTGCTGGGTTTGCCCTTGGCGATGGCCATTGACCGGCCGCGCCTGATCGCCATGCTGGCACAAGAATATTCGCATTTGCGCCGCTCACCGGACTGGTTGGGCGGCGCGGTTTACCGGGCGCGGCGCCGCTTGCAGGGTTTGCACGACCGCCTGGCCGACCGGCGCCAGATGACGCGGCTGGGCTGGGTCAACGAGCGCTTCATGCGCTGGTATCTGCCGCGCTGGTGGGCGGCCAGTTTTGTGCTGGCGCGAGGCGACGAGCTGGTGGCCGACCGCCTGGCCGCCAAGCTGGTGAGCAAGCAGCTGATGGGCGATGCCCTGTCAGAAGTGGCGGTGCGCGGGCGCTGGTTTCGCGAACAGTTTTGGACCATGCACTGGTCGCGTGCACGTGAGCTGCCCACGCCGATCGGCCCTTTCAGCCTGATGGCTGGCGTCATGAACCACAGTATGGATGTGAACTGGGTCTACCAGGCCTGGCGCCAGGAATACGAGGCGCCCGCCGGCTACCACAGCACGCGCCCCGGCCTGCGCGAGCGGCTGGAGAACCTGGGGGTCCCGCCCGGGCTCACGCCCATGTCCGGCAGCAACAGCCTCGCCTGGCTGGGCAAGCGCTCCGAGCGCTGGATAGAGCTGCTCGACGGCCGCTGGTGCGAGCGCCATGCGGCGGACTGGACGGTCTACCACCAGGTCTTGCGCCAATCGCAGGCGCGAGTGGCTGAGCTGATGCCGCGCGAGCCGTATCTGGATGCCGATGGCCTGGTCGAGCTGGGCTGGAACCTGCAGCTCAGCGCCTACCGCGACGATCCCCTGCCGTTCTACAAACGGGCGCTGGAGTTGGCGCCCGAGCATCCGCGGGCCATTGCCGCTTGTGCCAGCTTGCACATGGGCATGGACATGGAAGACCAGCTGCAGTTTCTGGCCCAGGCTTTCGACCTGCTGCCTGCCATGCGCCCTTACTGGTGCCGCCTGGCGTTGGGCGTGCTGGATGTGCTGGAGGCCGACGAGTACTACGAAGCCACCATTCGCCGCTTGCGCATCGATTGGGACAAGCGCGCCGAACGAGCCGAGGCGCAGCAGCAAAAGCTGCGCGAAGAGCTGCAGGAGCAGGGTGTTTTGCACCAGGCGGTGGCCGATGCCGCGCTTGACAAGCAATGGTGGCCCTCGGAAATGGCCGTGCTCAAGCTGCACCTGGCGCATTGCCCGCGCTTGCGCCGCGCCTGGTTGCTGGCGCGGCCCATACGTGCGGTGCGCGGCTCGCACATGCTGGTTTTGGTGCTGGACAGGCCGGGCGTGCACTACCAGCAGAACAAAAAGCTGGAGCAGCAGTGGAGCGACTTTCTGGAGCGTGAGCTGCTCATCTGTAAGCTGATGCCGGGCTCGATCGTGCATCTGGACGAGCTCGGCCCCGAAGCCGCCAAGCGCCTGGCGGCCCTGGAAGCGGCCCTGGTGTTTAGCGTCCAGCCACAGGCTTAGCCGGGAGCGCTGCCCGGATACTGGCGCAATGGGACAATAGCGCCCATGCATCCCAAAGCCTTACTAGATGCCTGCGCCGAACTGGTTGCGCAGGTCCTGACTTTCGAACACCCGGCCGACGCCGTGGTGTCGCGCTATTTCCGCGAGCACCGCAACCTGGGCCCGCGCGAACGGGCCACCCTGGCCGAAACCGCCTATACCGTACTGCGCAAGAAAACCCTGTTCGAGGCGCTGGCCCGCTCGGGCAGCGGCGCCCGCGAGCGCCGTCTGGCGATCCTGGGCTTTGCCGGCCCGCGCACCTTCGTCAAGGCGGCACTCAGCCCGGCCGAGGTGAAATGGCTCGACGAGTGTGACGCCACCAGCCCCGACAGCCTGATGGCGCAGCACCGCCACAACCTGCCCGAATGGCTGGTACAGCCGCTGCAAGCGCAGGTAGGCGAGCAGTTTGAGCAGCTGGCTGCCAGCATGCTGGAGCCCGCGCCGCTCGATCTGCGTGCCAATGCGCTCAACACCAAGCGCGCCGATCTGCAAAAAGAGCTGAAAGAAGCGGGCATTACTGCCGAGCCTACGCCGTACTCGCCTTGGGGTCTGCGCGTGGCCAACAAGCCCGCACTCTCGCGCCTGGATGCTTTTGTCAAAGGTCGGGTCGAAGTGCAAGACGAAGGCTCGCAACTGCTGGCCTTGCTGCTCGATGCCAAGCGTGGCGAAATGGTGACCGACTTCTGCGCTGGCGCTGGCGGCAAAACCTTGGCTGTGGGCGCTTCCATGCGCAGCACGGGCCGTTTGTATGCGTTTGATGTGTCGGCGCACCGGCTGGAAGCACTCAAACCGCGTCTGGCACGCTCGGGCCTGTCTAACGTGCACCCGGCTGCCATCGCGCACGAGCGCGACGAGCGGGTCAAGCGTCTGGTCGGCAAGATGGACCGCGTGCTGGTCGATGCGCCTTGCTCGGGCCTGGGCACCTTGCGCCGCAACCCCGATCTGAAGTGGCGCCAAAGCCAGAAGGCGATCGACGAGCTGACCGTCAAGCAAGCCTCCATCCTCGACAGCGCGGCGCGCATGGTCAAATCCGGCGGCCGTCTGGTGTATGCCACTTGCAGCATCCTGCCTGCAGAAAACGAAGCCATTGCCGAAGCATTTGCCGCCGCCCATCCAGACTTTGTGCCTTTGGACGCGGGCGAGCTGCTCGCCGGCTTGAAGGTGGAGCAGGCCGCCAGCCTGTGCAGCGGTGGCGAGAGCAACAGCCGCTACCTGCGCCTGTGGCCGCATCTGCACCAAACGGACGGCTTCTTTGCCGCTGTCTGGCAACGCAAGTAAAAAGCCGCTTCACCTCTACAAGCTGCCGGTGCTGATGCAAAGCGCCGGCAGCTTTTTGCTTTGCGGCTGTGCAAACCTCAGTCTTGCCAGCCCAGCCAGCGGGCCACGGCTTGCCAGGCGCTTTGCCAGCCGGCATGGGCCTGGTGGCTGATGTGCACTTGCGCACCTTCAGCGGAGCGAGCCTCCAGCCAATACCAGCCTGCGTGTACGCCGTTGCAATGCGGAGCTTGCTCGGCGGTCAGCGCCAATGCACTGTGCCAAGGCGAACTGATTACTACTGCGCCCGTGCTGCAGTACAGCGAGCTGCCAGCTTCCAGGTGCAGCCACTGCGCTTGGCCGGGTGCAATGGTTAAAACGCTGGTGCGCGCCACTGCGCTGTCTTGCTGGGTAGATGTTGCCTGGGCCAGGCTGTAGCTTTGTGTGCTGCTCATTTTTTGCGCTTTCCAAGTGGGCTGAATACAGGGCTCTAGCGTAAAAAATCAGCGGGTACCGCAACAGACACAGCGCGCCGGGTCAGACAGCAGAACAGTGCATTTGGTACTGCCGCTGTTCTGCTTGAAAATGGGGCTTTCTGTATCTGTTCTGCCGGGGCTGAATAGCGGACGATACAGCGCTTGACCGTGATCTCTTGAAAGCCCGCCATGTCCTTGACCGAACCCCATCTGCTGGAGCCTGTGCCCGCTGGCGCCCATGAGGCCGCTGCACCGCCAGTGGCGGATGAGGACTATCTGTACGAGCGCATTGCGGCCCATTTTGAACAGGCCATTGCGCAGCAGGCTTTGGGCGTGGGCGCGCGCATGCCTTCGGTGCGCGAGATTCGGCGCTTGCACCATGTCAGCCACAGCACAGCTTTGCAGGTGTTGCGTGTGCTGGAGGCGCGCGGCCTGATCGAGGCGCGCCCGCGCGTTGGCTACTTTGTGCGCGACACTGCCCTGCAAATGCCCGCTGCCCGCGAGCCGCAATTGCTGGCGCCTTTGCCCCTGCAAGACCACCGCTTTGCCGGCATTGGCGAGCGTGCGGCCGAATACCTGAACAAGGCGCGGCTCAAAAGGGCGCTCAAAGTGGATTTGGGCAGCGCCATGCCTGCGCCCGAGCTGTTCGATGCCAAACTGCTGAATCAGCATGCCATCGCCTTGCTGCGCGAGCAGCCGCAGATCTTGGTGCATGGCCCTTCAGCGCCTTTCACGCACCCCGATTTTCAGGCCGCCATGGCGCGTTATGCGCTGAGCTTTGGCGTGCATGTGGCGCCCATGGATGTGGCCGCGACCTTTGGCAACTCCGAAGCCGTGAACCTGGCCTTGGATGCGCTGACCGAGCCGGGCGACGTGGTGGCCATCGAATCCCCCACTTTCTACGGCATCTTGCAGGCGGTAGAGGCGAAAAAGCTGCAGGCGCTGGAGATACCGTCGAGCCCGCATACGGGCATGTCGATCGAGGCGCTGGAATTGGCGTTGCGCACGCACCCGCGGCTCAAGGCGGTGGTGGTGGTGCCGCACTTGCAAATGCCGCAGGGCGCCACCATGCCCGACAGCCACAAACAGCGCCTGGTGGCGCTGTGCCGCGCACACGGCGTGGCCCTGATCGAAGACGATATTTACCGCGAGTTTGTCGAGACCGACCAAGTGCTGCGCCCCTGCAAAGCCTGGGACACCGACGGCTCGGTGATCTATTGCTCGTCGCTCTCCAAAAGCTATGCGCCCGGCCTGCGCCTGGGTTGGATGAATGCTGGCCGCTGGCATGAGCGGGTACAGATGATCAAATTTGCGCGCTCACGCAATTTGCCGGTTTGGCCGCAGTTGCTGGGCGCGCGCACGGTGGGATCGCCTGCTTACATGCGCCATCTGGTGCGCTTGCGCCAGCAATTGCGGGTGCAGCGCCAGGCGGCTGCGCAAGCGGTGGCGCGCTATTTCCCCATTGGTACGCGCCTGAGCCTGCCCGCTGGCGGCCTGAGCATCTGGCTGGAGCTGCCCGAGCAAATATCGAGCAGCCGCCTGTATGACGAGGCTTTGGCTGCAGGCCTTCGCACCGCCCCTGGCGACATGTTCAGCAACACCGGCCACTACGACCACTTTCTGCGCCTGAGCTGCGGCATGCCTTTCACGCCCGAGGTGGAAGAGGCCTATCGGACGCTGGGCCGCATGCTCCATGCGCAACTGGGATTGCCGCCTCGGGGGTGAAGGGCTGCAGCTTGGGTTTGGTGAGTCACCACGCTCGCACTCCCGGTTAAGCCGTGTCGGGGCGAAAAAGGCTCATCACGGATTTGTGGGGCTCTTGGTTGACCGGTATTCAAACAGCACCCTTCAGCAGAGTAGCTATGAGCCGGAACTCCGCTTCAATGGCAAGATGGCCGCTCAGGCGTAGATCGCATAGTCGCAGGCAGTACTTTGGTACGGCAAGACTATGGGAGCACGCATGAGTGGTCATATTGCCACTCTCAAAACGAAGACTCTGTACCAAGCACGAACGATGAGTTCGTCACTTAGCTTGCCTACCCCTGTAACCCCTCATGAATCATAAAAAAAACCGCCTCGGCTTGCGCCAGGCGGTTTTTTGTGTTCGGCCGAATTACTTCAGCTTCACTTCCTTGTACTCGACGTGCTTGCGAGCCTTGGGGTCGAACTTCGTGATCAACATCTTTTCAGGCATTGTCTTCTTGTTCTTGGTGGTCGTGTAGAAGTGACCGGTGCCGGCAGTCGATTCCAGCTTGATTTTTTCGCGTCCGCCTTTGGAAGCCATGATGTATCTCCTTAAGCTTGGCCACGTGCACGCAGGTCTGCGAGCACAGAATCAATACCGTTCTTGTCGATCAGACGCAGAGCGGCGCTGGAAACACGCAGGCGCACCCAGCGGTTTTCCGATTCCACCCAGAAACGGCGATATTGCAGGTTCGGCAGGAACCGGCGCTTGGTTTTGTTGTTGGCGTGGGAAACATTGTTTCCCACCATGGGCTTCTTGCCCGTTACTTCGCAAACGCGTGCCATCAGGACACTCCGAAAGTTTTAACAGCTGCTCGCCCTGTGCCGCTCAGCCATTGCTGGCAAGCGGCGCGGCTGGCAGCCTCACCTCGCCAATCAAAGGGTGGCGGTAGCCCATGTTCACCGCAGAAAGCTCTGCAGTAGTTTCCTGTTCACGCGCCGAACATTGCGAAAGGCGGCAAGCAGCAAAGCCAAGGATTATAGCCTGAAAGCCCAAAACGGGCCAGCAGGCGCTTTGTAGGGCTTTATTCCTGTTCCAAGAAACGCTGGGCGTCCAGTGCGGCCATGCAGCCGGTGCCGGCGCTGGTAATCGCTTGGCGGTACACGTGGTCCTGGCAATCGCCAGCGGCAAACACGCCGGGCACGCTGGTTTGCGTGGCAAAGCCGGCGCGGCCCGTTTGCGTGACGATGTAGCCGTTTTCCAGCTCGATCTGGCCTTGGAAAATGTCGGTGTTCGGGTGGTGGCCAATGGCGATAAAGCAGCCTTGCAGGGCGATGTCTTCCGTCTTGTCGCTTTGCGTGCTCTTGATGCGGATGCCGGTCACGCCGCTTTGGTCGCCCAGCACTTCGTCGAGCACAAAGTGGGTCTTGAGCTCGATCTTGCCTTCCTTGACCTTTTCCATCAGCTTGTCCACCAGAATGGGCTCGGCCTTGAACTTGTCGCGGCGGTGCACCAGGGTCACCTTGCTGGCGATATTGCTCAGGTACAGCGCTTCTTCCACGGCGGTGTTGCCGCCGCCGATCACGCACACGGGCTGCTCGCGGTAGAAGAAACCGTCGCAGGTAGCGCAGGCCGACACGCCGCGGCCCATGAAGGCCTCTTCGGTGGGCAGGCCCAGGTACTTGGCCGAGGCGCCGGTGGCGATGATCAGGCTGTCGCAGGTGTAGGTGCCGCTGTCACCGGTCAGAGTGAAGGGGCGCTTGCTCAGGTCGACCTTGTTGATATGGTCAAACACGATCTGGGTCTTGAAACGCGCGGCGTGTTCCATAAAACGATGCATCAGCTCGGGGCCTTGCACGCCCATCACGTCGGCTGGCCAGTTGTCCACTTCGGTGGTGGTGGCCAGTTGGCCGCCCTCGGCCATGCCGGTGATCAGCACGGGATTGAGGTTGGCACGCGCAGCGTAGATGGCAGCGGTGCAGCCAGCAGGGCCCGAGCCCAGAATCAGCACTTTGGCGTGTTGGTTGACGGAAGACATGGAACTCCTATCGCAGTCGTGGGGCAGGCGCGCAGGCGCTCCCGCCAGTCAAAAGGCAGCGCTGGGCGGCTGCAGGGCAGCGGCCAGCAAAACATGCAAGAGTATCAAACAGACGGCGTTGCTTGTGGATGGTTTTTGTCAATGTCCCTGATCGGTACAAGCCATCTTGCTGGGCAGGCTGCGTGCGCCGCCTGCCGGAAGCGGGCACGGATTGACAACAATCGTCCGGCAGCGCGCAGGGCCCGGCCAGCGTTGCAAGCACGCCAGCGGCCACGGTCCATTACAAAGTGTTGCTTGTAGCAGACAAACGCTTTGTTTTTGATAGCGCTGCAACATGGTGCTAAAAGCGCAAACACATGTTTTTATTCAAAGACTCGCCAAGCCTGCGCCGGGCAGCCCGGTCTGTGGCCAGGGCGAGGTGGGTACTTGCTTGGTTGGCTTGTGCGCCAACAGGCGTCGCGGGCAGGCGTCAGAGTGGGGCGCGGGCCGGTTTTGCTATCGAATTTATGGCGCGCTTAGGGTAAGCTCTCACTCTTAGGTTATGGCTACTTCAACGAAGAAATCGAATGCACACCACAGCGCGGGCGCGTCGCTGGTCATGGGGGTGCGCCGCTTTGGGCATGAGCTGGTGCTCATCGTCACCTTTTTGCTGATGGCGTTTTGCGTGGCCGCCATGGTCAGCTACTCGCCCAAGGATCCCGCCTGGTCCACCTCGGGCACGCAGGTGGCCGGCCATGTCAGCAACTGGATGGGTCGTCTGGGCGCGATGATTTCCGACGGCGGCTACTTCATGGTGGGTTTCTCCGTCTGGTGGCTGGTCGTGGCCGCTGTGCTGGCCTGGTTCTCGTCGCTGGCGCGCTGGCTGCGCGCAGGCGAAAACCCGCCTAACGATCCGCGCCCGCTGTGGTGGCGCCGCATTGTTTTCTGGGGCGGCCTGCTGCTGCTGCTGGTGGCCAGTTCGGCCTTGGAATGGTCGCGCCTCTATCGTTTTGAAGCGCAACTGCCCGGCTCGGCCGGCGGCGTGCTGGGCTTTTTGCTGGGCCCACTGGCTGAAAAGTGGATGGGTTTTACCGGCTCGGGCATCGTTGGCGTCATGCTGCTGCTGCTGGGCATGTCGTGGATTCTGGGTTTCTCCTGGGGCCAGATTGCCGAAAAAGTAGGCGCTGGCATTGAAGGCTTTTTCCAAAAACTGATGCTGCGCCGCGAGGCCGCCGCCGACAAGGCCGTGGGCAAAAAGGCAGCGCAGGCCCGTGAAGCCGAGGTATCGAGCGCAGCGCCGGCCGCCGCCGCTTCGCGCCTGGAGCCCTCTGCCGAAGGCTTTGACAGCATGTTTGATTTGGCGCCCGGCAGTAAAACCGCGCGCCCGGCGGCGGAGCCGAGTTTGCATATTGCTGAACCCGTCAAACCGCAGGCGGTGCCCAGCGCCCGTGTGGTGAAAGAGCGCCAAAAGCCGCTGTTCAACGAGTTGCGCGACACCAAGCTGCCGCAAGTCGACCTGCTCGATGCAGCGCCCAAGACGCAGGAAACCGTGTCCTACGAAACGCTGGAAATGACCAGCCGCCTGATCGAGAAAAAGCTCAAGGATTTTGGCGTGGAAGTACGCGTGGTCGAGGCCGCGCCCGGCCCGGTCATCACGCGCTATGAGATTGAGCCGGCCACCGGCGTCAAAGGCTCGCAAATCGTCAACCTGGCCAAAGATCTGGCGCGCTCGCTGTCGCTGGTGTCGATCCGCGTCATCGAAACCATTCCGGGCAAAAACTTCATGGCCTTGGAGCTGCCGAACGCCAAGCGCCAAACCATTCGCCTGACCGAGATTCTGGGCTCCAACGAATACCACGAAGCCAAGAGCCTGCTCACCATGGGCCTGGGCAAAGACATCGTGGGCAAGCCGGTGGTGGCAGACTTGGCCAAAATGCCGCACGTGCTGGTGGCCGGTACCACCGGCTCGGGCAAATCGGTCGGTATCAACGCCATGATCCTGTCGGTGCTGTACAAGGCCGAGGCCAAAGACGTGCGCCTGATGATGATCGACCCGAAGATGCTCGAAATGTCGGTCTACGAAGGCATTCCGCACCTGCTGTGCCCGGTGGTGACCGACATGAAGCAGGCCGCCAACGGCCTGAACTGGTGCGTGGCCGAGATGGAGCGCCGCTACAAGCTGATGAGCAAGCTTGGTGTGCGCAACCTGGCCGGTTACAACACCAAGATCGACGAAGCCAAGGCGCGCGAAGAAAGCATTCCCAACCCCTTCAGCCTGACGCCCGAATCGCCCGAGCCGCTGCAGCGCCTGCCGCACATTGTGGTGGTGATCGACGAGCTGGCCGATCTGATGATGGTGGTGGGCAAAAAGATCGAAGAGCTGATTGCCCGCCTGGCGCAAAAGGCGCGTGCAGCTGGCATCCACCTGATTTTGGCCACGCAGCGCCCGAGCGTAGACGTGATCACCGGCCTGATCAAGGCCAATATCCCATCGCGTATCGCATTCTCCGTCGGCTCCAAGATCGACAGCCGTACCATCCTCGACCAGATGGGCGCCGAAGCGCTGCTGGGCATGGGCGACATGCTCTATATGGCCAGCGGCACCGGCTTCCCGGTGCGCGTGCACGGCGCTTTTGTGTCAGATGACGAAGTGCACCGCGTGGTCAGCTACCTCAAAGAGCAGGGCGAGCCCGATTACATCGAAGGCGTGCTCGAAGGCGGCACCGGCGAAGGCGATTCCGGCTTTGGCGACGAAGATGGCGGCGGCAGCGGCGAGAAAGACCCGATGTACGACCAGGCGGTCGAGATCGTGCTCAAAGACCGCAAGGCCAGCATCTCGTACGTGCAGCGCAAACTGCGCATCGGCTACAACCGCTCGGCCAACCTGCTCGAAGAAATGGAACGTGCCGGCCTGGTGAGCGCGCTCACCGGCAGCGGCCAGCGCGAAGTGCTGGTGGCGCACCGGCCTGGTGGCGACGAATAAACAGCGCAGTCTCTGTTTCGTAAAAAAACGCAAAACAGCACCGAAAGCAGGGCAGTTGTCGGCACTTTCGGTGCTGTTCGCATTCCAAGCAGATAATTTGCCCCCATTGCGCTGGCTGCTGCCAGTGCCCGAAAGGAAAACCAATGAAACACTGGATTGCCGCCGCCGCGCTGGCCGGCATCAGCGGCTGGGCCCAGGCCGATGCCTTGGGCAGCCTGGAACAGTTCATGAAAAGCTCGCAGGCCGGTGAGGCCAGCTTCACCCAGACGGTGACCTCGCCCGCCAAGGAAGGCCAGGCGCCGCGCGTCAAAACCTCCAGCGGCAGCTTTGCCTTCCAGCGCCCGGGCAAGTTCAAGTTCCTCTACAAAAAGCCGTTCGAGCAAACCATCGTGGCCGATGGCAGCACTTTGACGCTGTTTGACGTGGATTTGAACCAGGTCACCCAGCGCCAGCAAACCCAGGCCCTGGGCCAGACCCCGGCCGCCCTGCTGGCCTCGGCCGCCAGCCTGCAAGCGCTGAAATCCGAGTTCACGCTGAGCAACGCCCCCGATGCCGATGGCCAGCAATGGGTGCTGGCAACGCCCAAGCTCAAGGAAGGCCAGCTCAAGAACGTCAAGGTCGGCTTCAAGAATGAGCAGCTGACGGCGCTGGAGATTGAAGACAGCTTTGGCCAGCGTTCGGTCGTGCGCTTTGAAGGCCTGAAAACGCTGCCTTCGCTGCCGGCTTCTGTCTTCGAGTTCAATATCCCTTCGGGCGCAGAAGTGATTCGCCAATAAGCGCCTGGTTGGCCTGATAAAAAACCCTGGCCGCTCTTGCGAGCGCCAGGGTTTTGTTTTGGCTGTCTGTTGTGCGGCGCGCTCAGACTTTGGCGTGTGCGTGCTGTTTGGCGCTGAACCAGTCGATCAAACCAGCCACCACCAGCACAGCAGCCACCGGTGTTACCCAGCCCATGCCCAGTGCAGCGCCGGGCAGTTTGTCCAGCCAAGCGGGCACCAGGGCTGTCCATTCCAGGGCCTTGGCGGCATCGAACAGGCCAAACACCAAGGCCACCAGCATCACGGGAATGTAGACGCGGCTGGGGCGGTTCCAGCGGTGCAGCAGGCTGAGTGCAATCAGCGCAATGGCCACGGGGTAGATGCCCACCAGCACGGGCACGGCCACGGCAATCAGCTGGGCCAGGCCCTGGTTGGCAACCGCAGCGCTGAAAATGCTCAGTGCCACCACCACGCCGCGGTAAGAGAAGCCGGTCAGCTCGCTGAAGAAGGCGCTGCAAGCGCTGACCAGGCCTACGCCGGTGGTCAGGCAGGCCAGCAAGATCACGGCCGCCAGCAGCCACAGCCCGGCATCGCCAAAGGTGTGTTGCACGTAGGCGGTCAGGATTTGCACGCCCGTGGCGGCGTTGTCGGCCAGCGAGCTGCTGGTGTCGCCCAGATAGAGCAGCGAGATATAGACCAGGCCCAGGCCGACGGCGGCAATGATGCCGGCCGCAATCGCGTAGCGGGTGTGCAGGCGGCGGTCCGTCACGCCAGCGGCCTTGATGGCATTGACGATGACGATGCCGAACACCAGCGAGGCGAGCGCATCCATGGTCTGGTAGCCTTGCAAAAAGCCTTGCGCAAATGCAGCGGTTTGCGTGCTGTAGTCAGCTGTTGAGCTGCTATAGCCGCCCGCAGGCGCCAAAAAGGCGGCGCCGCCCAGAATCACCAGCGCCACAATCAGTACTGGCGTGATGAGCTTGCCGATGTTGTCCATCAGCTTGCCAGGAAAGAGCGACAGCAGCATCACCAGCGCAAAGTAGCCAATGGTGAACAGCAGCAGCATCAGCGGCGTGTTGCCAACGAACGGCGCCAAGCCCATCTCGAAAGACACGGTAGCCGTGCGCGGTGTGGCAAACAGCGGGCCAATCGTCAGGTAAATGGCGCAGGCCAGCGTAGTACCGGCAATGCGGCCAATGGGCAAGGTCAGCGTGTCGAGCCCGCCGCCAACGCGCGCCAGAGCCACCACGCCCAGCAGCGGCAGGCCCACGCCGGTCAGCAAAAAGCCGACGGTGGCGCCCAGCAGGTTCTCGCCTGCGGCCATGCCGACGATGGGGGGGAAGATGATGTTGCCTGCGCCCAGAAACAGGGCGAAAGTCATAAAGCCGAGCGCAACAATGTCTCGGAGCTTGAGCGTAGTCATGTATGTCCCAATGCAGGCCAGGCAGCGCACGGCAGGCGTGCTGCGGCCAGGCAAATTCAATCACGGAGGCGGGCAGCGCCAGCGTCCGGGTGCGGAACGGTGACAACTGGAGGCCTGCGCGCAATTCCTGCACCCCGGTGGGTCACAACGGGGGACAATGGCGCACAGCGATGGTGGGCTGCTTGTGGCGCTACCATCGTTGGTGGCTGAGGCAACGCACTCCATCGTGGAGCGCGAAGGCAGCCTTTGCGTAAGACGCAAAATACATCCGTATAAACCCGAATTTTCTGCGAAAAAGCGTAAGCGACATGGCCCAAGGCACATTCACCCCTGCGACAAAGTCTGATTTGTTTGGCCACGGCGGCACCCACCAGCCGCTGGCCGAGCGCCTCAGGCCGCACACGCTGGCCGAGGTGGTGGGCCAGCAGCAGGTGCTCGGCGAAGGCATGCCGCTGCGCTTGGCTTTTGAATCCGGCCGGCCGCACAGCTGCATTCTGTGGGGACCGCCTGGCGTAGGCAAAACGACGATTGCGCGTTTGATGGCCGATGCGTTTGATGCGCAGTTCATCTCGATCAGCGCGGTGCTCGGCGGCGTCAAAGACATCCGCGAAGCCGTGGAGCAAGCCCAGTCTGCGCGCGACGGCCTCATGCAGCAGCGCACCATCGTGTTTGTCGACGAGGTGCACCGCTTCAACAAAAGCCAGCAAGATGCTTTCTTGCCGCATGTGGAAAGTGGGCTGTTCACGTTTATCGGCGCCACCACCGAGAACCCGTCGTTCGAGGTGAACTCGGCCTTGCTCTCGCGCGCAGCGGTTTACGTGCTGCAAAGCCTGAGCAGTGAAGATCTGAAGCAGATCGTCGCCAAAGCCCAGGCGCTGCAAGCCTTGCCTGCTATTGATGATGAAGCGCTGGAGCGCCTGATTGCCTATGCCGACGGCGATGCGCGGCGCTTGCTGAACACGCTGGAGACATTGGCCATCACCGCCGAGCAAGCCAAGGTAGAGCGCATTACCGATACCTGGCTCCTGAAAGTGCTGGGCGAGCGCATGCGCCGTTACGACAAAGGCGGCGAGCAGTTCTACGACACCATCAGCGCGCTGCATAAATCAGTTCGCGGCTCGGACCCGGATGCTGCCTTGTACTGGTTCACGCGCATGCTGGACGGCGGTGCCGACCCGCGCTACCTGGCACGTCGCATTGTGCGCATGGCCTGGGAAGACATTGGCCTGGCCGACCCGCGCGCCATGCAAATGTGCAACGACGCCGCCGCCACCTACGAGCGCCTGGGCAGCCCGGAGGGCGAGTTGGCGCTGGCACAGGCTGTCATCTATCTGGCAGTCGCCCCCAAGAGCAATGCCGGCTACATGGCCTACAACAAGGCCAAGGCTTTTGTGAAGCAAGACGGCACGCGCCCTGTGCCCATGCACTTGCGCAACGCGCCTACCCAGCTGATGAAAGACCTGGATTACGGCAAAGCCTACCGCTACGCCCACGACGAAGAAGACGGTTTTGCCGCCGGCGAGAACTACTTCCCTGAAGACATGGACAAGCCGGTTTTCTATGAGCCGGTGCCGCGTGGGCTGGAGATCAAGATTGGCGAGAAGTTGGCACGCTTGCAGGGTCTTAACCAGGCGGCCCGTAAAGAGGATTAGCGCTTTGCTGGGGTAAATGTTGCAGTGCAGCAACGGGCAAGTGCCTTGCTAGCAGTGGCTCGTACCTGAAACATGCAGAATTTCAGAAAAAAGTGAATTTTCTGAAAGTTGCTTGAGCAACCAGATGGACAATCTGGGAAATGATTGTTCGTCCCTCGGTTCACTGGCTGCGCATGCTTTTTGTGTGGCGCGGTTCCATCTTGCCGGTGATCTTGCCGCAGCTGATCACCATCACGCTGCTCGCGATCTTCATCTACCACATCCACGGCTCCATCCTGAGCTGGAAGGTGTCGCTGAACTTTGTGCCGTTCTCGCTCATCGGTCTGACGCTGGCGATTTTTCTGGGTTTCAGAAACAGCACTTCATATTCGCGCTTTTGGGAGGCGCGTACGCTGTGGGGCGTTTTGCTGGTGGAGAGCCGCCATCTGGTAGGCCAGGCTTTGACCCTGGGCGCTGGCAAACAGCAATCCCTGGAGCTGGCCAAGCGTTTGTGCGCGTTTGTCTACGCATTCAAGCACCAGTTGCGCGGTACCGACCCGCGCCCCGAGTTGGCGGTTTTTGTTTCACCCGCCGAGGTGGAGCGCATTGCCAACGCCCATTTCCCGGCATCGGTCGGCTTGCTGGCAGTGCAGGAATGGATTGGCGAGCAGGTGCGCCAAGGCGCTCTCAACCCGGTGCTGGTGCCAGCGCTGGAGTCGGCCATGGCGCGCATGGGCAATGCGGTGGGTGGTTGTGAGCGAATCTCCAGCACGCCGATTCCGTTCACTTATTCGGTCATCTTGCACCGTTGTGTCTATATCTACTGCTTTTTGCTGCCATTTGGCTTGCTGGACACGATCGGCCCGATGACGCCGGTGATCGTCTGCTTTCTGGCCTACACCTTTTTGCGCTGGAAGCCTTGGGCGCCGAGCTGGAGCACCCGTTTGGCCTGTCTGCCAACGATCTGGCGCTGGGCAGCCTGTGCCACACGATCGAATCGTCGATGATGGAGATGCTGGACGAGCAGGCCCGCACCGCCAAGCCCGAAGCGCGCGATTTTCTGCTGCTGTAAACGCTGCAGGGCTGCGGCTCAGGACGCGCTGGCTTTGCCGGCGCGTTCCAGCAAAAAGTCGATCATGGTGCGCACCGCCTTGGTCTGGTGGCGGTTGGGCATCCACAGCAAATACATGTTGTTGCCGAAGATGCTCAGGCGCCAGTCGCGCAGGGTAGTCACCACTTCGCCGCTTTCCACTTCGTGGCGAATCACGTAATCGGGCACGATGCCCACGCCGAGCCCGGCCATGATGCCTTGGCGCAGAAACGGGAAATGCTCTGAGATGAGCGTGGGCTCCAGCCGTATTTCCTTGCGCAGCTCGCCCTGGTAGGCGCGCACCAGCAATTGCCTGCCCACCACGCCGCTGGTAATCAGCGGCACATGGCGCAAATCCTCGGGTTGCTGCGGCAGCATGTTCTGGCGCGCATAGTCGATGCTGGCGCAGGCGACGTAGTTCATCTCGGCCATGTGGCGCGCCACCAGGTTGTCGGGCGGCGTGGGCAGCACGCGCAGGGCAATGTCCACTTCGTCGCGCACCAGGTTGTCGACCCGGTTCTCGAAAATCACGTCCAACACAATATCCGGGTACTGGCGCTTGAAGGCGATCAGCCAATCCGTCATCACCAACTGCCCGTAGCCGCTGGGCACGGCCAAGCCAACGCGCCCCTGCAGGCCTTTGCCAAGGCTGCGAATTGTCTCGCCCGCTGCCGCCAGCTCGTTGCGGATGGCGCGGCCATGCTCGTACAAGCGCAGACCCACCTCGGTCGGCTCCACCCGGCGCGTGGTGCGGCGCACCAGTTGCACGCCGACCGATTTTTCCAGCTGCTGCAGGTGGTAGCTCACGTTGGCGCGGCTCATCTTGAGTTTGGCGGCGGCGCGGCTCAGGTTGCCGGCATCGATGATCTCCACCAGCAAGGTCAACGCAGATTGGTCCATGGCAGGTTATTGTTCTAAGTCATTTGACAGTCTGTCAATAGTCTATGGGATTGTCAAATCTCCTTGCTGTGGCTGACAATGCTTTGGTACTTCGGTTTCACTTTATGCCAAGGAGACAAGCATGAGCGCAGAGAACGCCGCCGTTGTGACCACCGCCCTCGAAGGGCGTGTTCTGGTCGTCAGCATCAACAACCCCCCCGTCAATGCGCTGAGCCAGGCTGTGCGCCAAGGCCTGGCCGATGCCGTGGCCCAGGCCCAGGCCGATGCGCAAGTGCAAGCCGTGCTGCTGGTCGGCAGCGGCAAGGCCTTCATCGCCGGTGCCGATATTCGTGAGTTCGGCAAGCCCGCCATGCCGCCGAGCCTGCCCGATGTGCTGATGCAGCTGGAAAGCAGCAACAAGCTGGTGGTGGCCGCCATCCACGGCCCGGCTCTGGGCGGTGGCCTGGAAGTGGCGCTGTCTTGCCACTACCGCCTGGCCGTTTCGGGCGCCAAGCTGGGCCTGCCTGAGGTGCAACTGGGCCTGCTGCCCGGTGCTGGCGGCACGCAACGCACGCCGCGCCTGATTGGCGTGAAGGCCGCACTGGATCTGATGCTCTCGGGCCGCCACGCCGGCGCCGAAGAAGCGCTGAGCATGGG
The DNA here is from genome assembly GCF_043359985.1 of Comamonas trifloxystrobinivorans. NCBI lineage: Bacteria > Pseudomonadati > Pseudomonadota > Betaproteobacteria > Burkholderiales > Comamonadaceae > Comamonas > Comamonas trifloxystrobinivorans. The sequence continues at coordinate 175,313 of NZ_JBHZGV010000008.1, read as the reverse complement.
CCTGGTCGACAAGGTTGAGCCCGCTGGCACCGATGCCCGCAGCGCCGGCCTGGCCTACGCCAACCAATTGCTGGATGACAAAGCGCCTGTGCGCCGCACCCGCGAAGCCGCTGCCCTGGCCGACAAGGCTGCAGCGCAAGCCGAGCTGGATGCCATCAAGGCCGAATCCGCCAAGAAAACCCGTGGCCTGTTCTCGCCTGGCAAGATCATCGAATGCGTGCAAGGCGCGCTCGATCTGCCGTTCGACGAAGGAATGAAGAACGAGCGCAAGCTGTTCGTGCAATGCTTGGAAAGCCCGCAGCGCGCTGGCCTGATCCACGCTTTCTTTGCCGAACGCGAAACCGCCAAAATCCCCGAGGCCAAGGCCGCAGCGCCGCGCGCACTGAACACGCTGGGCGTGATCGGTGGCGGCACCATGGGCGCTGGCATTACCGTGGCGGCGCTGGATGCCGGCTTCCCGGTGGTGATGGTGGAGCGCGATGATGAATCTATCGCTCGCGGCCGCGCCAATGTCGAGAAGGTGTACGACGGCCTGATCGCCAAGGGCCGCATGACGGCTGAGAAAAAGGCAGCCATCATGGCGCGCTACAGCGGCAGCACCGATTACGCTGCGCTGTCCCAGGTGGACCTGGTGATCGAAGCGGTGTTCGAAGAAATGGGCGTGAAAAAAGCCGTCTTCGCCGAGCTCGACAAGGTTTGCAAGCCCGGCGCGGTCATCGCCACCAATACCTCGTACCTCGATATTGACGCCATTGCCGCCAGCATCTCGCGCCCGCAAGATGTGGTGGGTCTGCACTTCTTCAGCCCAGCCAACATCATGAAGCTGCTGGAGATCGTGGTGCCTGCCAAGGTGAGCGCCGATGTGGTGGCCACGGCTTTCGAGCTGGCCAAGCGCATGAAGAAGATCCCCGTGCGCGCTGGTGTTTGCGACGGCTTTATCGGCAACCGCATTCTGGCCGTGTACCGCGATGCGGCCAACGCCATCATGGAAGACGGCGCCTCGCCCTACCAGATTGACGAGGCGGTGCGCGAGTTCGGTTACCCGATGGGCCCGTTCCAGGTGTCTGACCTGGCCGGTGGCGATATTGGTTTGGCCACGCGCAAGCGCAAGGCCGCCACGCGCGACCCCAAAGCTCGCTATGTGCAAATTGCCGACCGCATTGCCGAAAAGGGCTGGTTCGGCCAAAAGACGCAGCGCGGCTTCTACCTCTACCCGCAAGGCGCACGCACCGGTGTGCAAGACCCGGAAGTGCTGGCCATTGTGGATGCCGAGCGCCAACGCGCCGGCGTCACGCCACGCGCTTTCAGCAATGAAGAAATCATGCGCCGCTACATGGCTGCCATGGTCAACGAAGGCGCGAACGTGGTGCGCGAAGGCATTGCTCTGCGCCCGCTGGATGTGGACGTGACCTTCCTCTACGGCTACGGCTTCCCGCGCTACCGCGGCGGCCCCATGAAGTGGGCCGACATGGTGGGCCTGGATAAGGTGCTGGCTGATATTCAGGAATTCGCCAAGGAAGACCCGCTGTTCTGGAAGCCTTCGCCGCTGCTGCTGGAGCTGGTGGAAAAGGGCGAGAACTTCGAAAGCCTGAACAAGGCAGCCTGAACGGGCTGCAACCTGGCACCCAGGGCTTTGGCCCAGCCAAAACCTGGGTTGCCGCAAAACAAATGGCTGTTAGCGGTTTTGGCGACAAACGCGACAGCCGGACAAAACCAAAATCAACGGTCACAGGACCGAAGGAGACAAGCACATGCGTGAAGCAGTCATCGTATCTACCGCGCGTACGCCGCTGGCCAAGTCCCACCGGGGCGAATTCAATGTCACGCCCGGCGCACAGCTGGCCGCGTTTTCCATTCAGGCGGCTGTGCAGCGTGCCGGCATCGACCCGGCGCTGATCGAAGACGTGGTGCTGGGCTGCGGCTACCCCGAAGGCACTACGGGCCGCAACATCGGCCGCCAGGCGGCTGTGCGTGCCGGCCTGCCCATCAGCGTGGGCGGCACGGTGGTCAATCGCTTTTGTGCTTCGGGCCTGCAGGCCATCGCTTTTGCGGCGGGCCGCATCATCGTCGACGGCGCACCGGCCATGGTGGCCGGCGGTGTGGAAAGCATTTCGCTGATCCGCTCGAGCAACACCAACCCGGCCGACGCCGACCCTTGGCTGGTCGAGCACAAGCCCGAGCTGTTCATGGCCATGATCGACACCGCCGATGTGGTGGCGCAGCGCTACGGCATCAGCCGCGAAGACCAGGATGCGTTCTCGCTGCAAAGCCAGCAACGCACCGCAGCTGCGCAAGCCAACGGCACCTTCGACAACGAAATCGTGCCCTGCCAAACGCGCATGGCCGAAAAGAACAAGGAAACCGGCGAAGTCACCTACAAGGAAGTGACCGCCACCATGGACAACTGCAACCGCGCCAACACCACGCTCGAAGGCCTGGCCAAGCTGGAGCCGGTCAAAGGCCCGGGCAAGTTTGTGACGGCAGGCAATGCCTCGCAACTGTCCGACGGTTCGTCCGCCTGCGTGCTGATGGAAGCCAAAGAGGCCGCCAAGCTCGGCCTCACGCCGCTGGGCGCTTTCCGTGGCATGGCGATTGCCGGTTGCGAGCCCGACGAAATGGGTATTGGCCCGGTGTTCGCCGTACCCAAACTGCTGGCGCGCCACGGTTTGACGGTGCAAGACATCGATTTGTGGGAGCTGAACGAAGCCTTTGCTTCGCAAGCTTTGTACTGCGCACGCACGCTGGGCATTCCTAACGACCGCCTGAACGTCAACGGCGGTGCCATCTCGATCGGCCACCCGTTTGGCATGACGGGCGCGCGCCTGACCGGCCACATCCTGCTCGAAGGCCAGCGCCGCAAGGCCCGTGGCGAGAAAGTGAAGTGGGGCGTGGTGACCATGTGTGTGGGCGGCGGCATGGGTGCTGCCGGCCTGTTTGAGATTTTTTGACACCCCCTGAGGCGCTGCGCGCCTTCCCCCTGGAAGGGGGACGACGCCGCCGCTGCGGGGCGGCCCTTGCTGGGCGTCCCTTAACTGGTGCAGCGAGAGTTTTGAGTTACGGCGCCAGCCGCCATGGAATATTGAGGAGATAAGCAATGGATTTGCAATTCAGCCCTGAAGAGGAAGCGTTCCGCGCCGAAGTGCGCGCGTTTCTGCAAGACAAGCTGCCCAAGCCGCTGGCCGCCAAGGTCAAAGCCGGGCAGCGCCTGACCAAGGCCGACCAGGAAGACTGGCACGCCATTCTGAACAACAAAGGCTGGCTCGCCTACCACTGGCCCAAGGAGCACGGTGGCACGGGCTGGACCGCCATTCAGAAGTTCATTTTTGACGACGAATGCGCCTTGGCCGGTTGCCCGCGCCTGGTGCCGTTTGGCCTGTCCATGCTCGGCCCGGTGCTCATCAAGTACGGCAACGACGAGCAGAAAAAACACTGGCTGCCCCGCATTTTGAATGGTGCCGACTGGTGGTGCCAGGGCTATTCGGAGCCGGGCGCTGGCTCCGACCTGGCTTCGCTCAAGACCACGGCAGTGCGCAATGGCGACCACTACGTTGTCAACGGCCAGAAGACCTGGACGACGCAAGGCCAGCACGCCAACATGATGTTCTGTCTGGTGCGCACCAACAAAGAGGTGAAGGCGCAGCAAGGCATCAGCTTTGTGCTGATCGACATGAACCAGCCCGGCGTGGAAGTGCGCCCGATCCGCACGCTCGACGGCGACAAGGAAGTCAACGAAGTCTTCCTGACCGACGTGAAAGTGCCGCTGGAAAACCTGGTTGGTGAAGAGAACAAGGGCTGGACCTACGCCAAATACCTGCTCACCTACGAGCGCACCGGCATTGCCGGCGTGGGCTTCTCGATGGCCGCGCTGGAAAAGCTCAAGATCATTGCCCAGCGCGTGCAGCGCAACGGCAAGCCGCTGATCGAAGACCCGCAGTTCGCCACCCGCATGGCCAAGATCGAGATCGATCTGGAAAACATGAAGACCACCAACCTGCGCGTGATCGCCGCCGTGGCCGGTGGTGGTGTGCCTGGTGCGGAAAGCTCGATGCTCAAGATCAAGGGCACCGTCATCCGCCAAGAGCTGCTGTCGCTGATCCGCCGCGCCATGGGCCCGTACGCACTGCCTTTCATCGAAGAAGCGCAGTTTGCCGAGTACGCCGATGCGCCCGTGGGCGAGCCCGAAGCCGCCACCGCCGCCGCGGCCTACTTCAACTACCGCAAGCTGTCGATTTTTGGCGGCTCGAACGAAATTCAGCGCAACATCATCAGCAAGATGATTCTCGGTCTGTAAGCGAGGAGATAGAGACATGAACTTTCAACTGGATGAAGACCGCCGCATGCTGGCGGATGCGCTCAACCGTTATCTGAGCGAGCAATACGGCACCGAGTACCGCAACCACGCCGCTTACGGCGCGCAAGGTTTCAGCGCCGACACCTATGCCAAGCTGGCCGAGCTGGGCGCCATTGGCGCACTGTTCAAAGAAGCCGATGGCGGCTTTGGCGGCGCGGGCGTGGACATCAGCGTGGTGTTCGAAGCGCTGGGCACCCACCTGGTAGCAGAGCCCGTGCTGGGTGCGCTGCTGGTGGGCCGTGCGCTGACCGAAGCGGGCAGCGATGCGCAAAAGCAAAAGCTCGAAGGCATCATCAGCGGCGAAACCATTGCTGCGTTGGCGCACGACGAGCCGGCCAACCACTATGAGCTCAACCGCGTGGCCACCACGGCCAAGCAAGAAGGCGACGGCTGGGTGCTCAACGGCAGCAAGGCCGTGGTGCTGTTTGGTGACCAGGCGCAACTGCTGCTGGTGTCGGCCCGCACGGCTGGCGCTGTGGACGACAAGGCCGGCATCTCGCTGTTCCTGGTGCCTGGCGATGCTGTCGGTATCACGAGCCGTGGCTACGGCCGTATCGATGGCGGCCACGCTGCCGAGCTGACGCTGGCCAACGTGAAGGTGGGCGCCGATGCTCTGCTGGGCAAGGCCGGCGAAGGCTATGCGCTGCTGGAGCGCGCCGAAGGCTTTGGCCTGCTGGCGCTGGCTGCCGAGTCGCTGGGCGCCATGGATGTGGCCAAGAACCACACCTTGGAATACCTGCGCACCCGCAAGCAGTTCGGCGTGCCGATTGGCTCGTTCCAGGCCCTGCAGCACCGCATGGCTGACATGCTGCTGGAAGTGGAGCAAGTGCGCTCGGCCGTCATCAACGCTGCGGCCGCCATCGACAACCCTGATTACCTGCAGCGCGAAAAAGCGCTGTCCGCCGCCAAGTACACCGTGGGCCAGATCGGTACGCTGATCTCGGAAGAGTCGATCCAGATGCACGGCGGCATTGGCGTGACCTGGGAGCTGCCACTGGCGCACTACGCCAAGCGCATTGTCATGATCGACCACCAGTTGGGCGACATGGACCACCACCTGGCCCGCTACATGGACCTGCTGGCCCAAGAGCGCGCTGCGCAAAAGGCCGCCTGATGAGCACCGCAAGCAACGCCAACCCCGCGCTGCTGGCGCGCCGCGAAGGCGGCGTGCTGGTGCTGACCAACAACAACGAAACGGCGCGCAACGCGCTCTCGCCCGAGTTCTACCTGGGCCTGACCGATGCGCTCAACGCTGCTGCCACCGACGCTTCAGTCGGCGCCATTGTGCTGACCGGTGCTGGCGGCCATTTTTGCTCGGGCGGCAATCTGCGCCGCATCGCTGAGCGCCGCAAGCAGGCGCCTGAAGTGCGCCGCGAATCGCTCGAGGGCTTGCACAACTTGGTGCGCGCCGTGCGCAACTGCCCCAAGCCGGTGATCGCTGCCGTCGAAGGCGCAGCCGCTGGCGCTGGCCTGTCGCTCGCCATGTCTTGCGACATGCTGGTGGCCGCCAAGAACGCGGTGTTTTCGGTGGCTTACGTCAAAGTCGGTCTGTCGCCTGACGGCGGTGCTACGGCCTTTTTGGCCGAGCATTTGTCGCGCCAGGTGCTGACCGAGCTGTGCCTGACGGGCGACCGCATCAGCGGCGAGCGCATGCACGAGCTGGGCATGGTCAACCGCCTGACCGACGCAGGTGCGGCTTTGGCCGAAGCCGTGGCGTTGGCCAGAAAGCTGGCCGACGGCCCGCTGGCCGCCATGGGCAGCATCAAGTCTTTGTGCCGCGCTGCCTACGACAACTCGCTCGAAGAGCAGCTCGACATGGAAGCCGTGCTGATGGTGCAGGCTCAAGGCACGAACGAGGCGGAAGAGGGCATTGGCGCTTTCCTGGAAAAGCGCTCGCCCGACTACGTCAAACTGCGCAAATAAACCTGCGCAGACCACAACCAGCAAGCAGCGCCACCCGGCGCTGGCTTGCTTTCAAGGAGATACGGATGGGCCAACAGACGACAGAGATCGATCTGCCACTGCAAGGCGTCAAGGTACTGGATTTGTCCCGCGTGTTCGCGGGCCCGCTGTGCGGCCAGGTGCTGGGCGACATGGGGGCGGAAGTGATCAAGGTGGAGCACCCCAAGCGCGGCGATGACACGCGCGATTGGGGCATGCGCATCGGCAAGACCGAGACCACCTACTACAACAGCATGAACCGCAACAAGCGGTCCATCACCGTCGATCTGCAAAAGCCCGAAGGCCTGGCCCTGATCCACCAGCTGCTGCCGCAGTTCGATGTGGTGATCCACAACTTCAAGCACGGCGGCGCCGAAAAACTGGGCCTGGGCTACGAGCAGCTGCAGGCCATCAAGCCGGGCATCATCTACTGCTGCGTCACCGGTTACGCAACCGATACGCCCGAGGCCGCGCGCCCGGGCTACGACATTCTGGTGCAGGGCGAAGCCGGCCTGATGGCAATGAACGGCGAAGCCACCCAGCCGCCGCTGAAGTTCGGCGTGGCCGTGGTCGATTTGATGACCGGTATGAGCGCTGCTCAGGCCGTGCTGGCCGCGCTGTTTGCGCGTGAGCGCAGCGGCAAGGGCCGCAAGATCGAAATGGCGCTGTACGACAACGGCATCTCGATCACCGGATACTACGGTCTGGATGCCATGTTCCTGGGCAAGGACCCGGCGCGTTACGGCAATGCGCATCCGTCCATCGTGCCTTACGGCATGTTCGATGCCGCCGACGGCCCGCTGATCATTGCCGTGGGCAACAACGCGCAGTTCGAGAAGTTCTGCCGCGATGTGATCGACCGCCCCGACATTGCCGACAACCCCAAGTACGCCACCAATGTGGAGCGGGCCAAAGACCGCGAGACTTTGCTGCCGCTGATGATCAGCACCATCAAGAGCTTTCCGCGTGCCGAGCTGCTCAAGCGCCTGAACGCTTGCGGCATTCCCTGCGGCGAAGTGCTGGGCCTGCACGAGGCGCTCACTTCCAAGCGCACGCAGCAAGCCGGCCTGGTGCAGAACATGCCACACCCGGTGGTGGGCGAGACACCCGTGTTTGCGCCGCCCGTGCGCATGGACGGCAGCCGTTTGCCGATTCGCCGCGCACCACCCACCTTGGGCGAAGGCACACGCGAGGTGCTGCAAAACCTGTTGTCGCTCAGCGATGAGCAACTGCAGGCGCTGCAGGCGCAAGGCGTGCTGACCTTGCCCGAGACGCGCTGAGTCGCAGCCGCAAAAATAAGCCAAAGGCTGCGGCCGCGCACTGCCTGCAAGGCAAAGCGCCGCAGCATCCACAGAACGCCAAGCTTCCCCATCGGGGAGTGCCGGCAGCGTTCGATCAGAGACAGAGACGAGAGTTAGAGTTCATGCCAGTTCGTTCCATTTCCCGCCGTTTGATTTTGGCTGCAGCCGCCAGCCTGGCCGTGGGCAGCGTATGCGCCCAGCAAGCCTGGCCGAGCAAGCCCATCACCTGGATTGTTCCCTTCCCGGCGGGTGGCCCCACCGATGTGGTCTCGCGCATCGTGGGCAAAGAGTTGTCCGAGCGCCTCAAGCAACCGGTGATCGTGGAAAACAAGGCGGGCGCGTCGGGTGCCATCGCCGCCGGCCAGGTCAAGCGCGCTGCGCCCGATGGCTACACGCTGATGACCTTGGCCACGCCCACCTTGTTTGCGCCGCTGTTCTACAAGAACGTGGGCTACGACGCGACCCAGGATTTCACGCCCATCGCCTATGTGTACGACCTGCCGATCGTCATGGTGGTCAACCCGACCAAGCTGCCCGGCGTCAAAACCCTGCCGCAGCTGATCGATGTGGCGCGCAAGAGCAAGGAGCCATTGAACTACACCACCAGCGGCGCTGGCAGCTTTGGCCACATGAGCATGGAACTGCTCAAGGAGCTGGGCAAGTTCGACATGCAACACGTGGCCTACAAGGGCGGCGTGCCGGCCATCACCGACACCATTGGTGGTCAGGTGCCGATCATGTACGCCGATCTGGTGGCTGCGCTGCCGCACATCAAATCGGGCAAGCTCGTGGCTGTGGCCGTGGGCTCGCCTCAGCGCGTGAGCGTGGTGCCCGAGGTGCCGACCATTGCCGAGCAAGGGATTGAGGGCTTTGCGGCCGTGTCGATCGGCGCCTTGTTGGGCCCCAAGGGCATGCCACCGGCCGTGGTGGAGCGCCTGAACGCCGAGATCAAGGACATCCTGGCGCAAAAGGATGTGCAAGAGCGCATCATTGGCGCAGGCGCCATTGCCCGCTTCATGCCCGGGCAGCAGCTGCAGCAAAGCCTGAGCCAGGACTACGCCAAGTGGGGCAAGGTGGTGCGCGATAAAGGCATGCAGGCCGAGTAAGGCAGCCAGGCTTGCAGAAACCGGAAACCGGTGTCAGCAAAGATTAAATTGATAGCGGCTGGCGTTTGTTGTATAAGCGTTGGCAAGTTTTTTTGTTTATAAATCCTGAAAGAGACAGCCATGAAAGTACTGGTACCCGTCAAGCGCGTGGTGGACTACAACGTCAAAGTGCGTGTCAAGAGTGACGGCACGGGCGTGGACATCGCCAACGTCAAGATGAGCATGAACCCCTTTGACGAAATCGCGGTGGAAGAGGCCGTGCGTCTGAAGGAAAAGGGCGTCGTCACCGAAATCATCGCCGTCTCCTGCGGCGTGGCGCAATGCCAAGAGACGCTGCGCACGGCCATGGCCATTGGCGCCGACCGCGGCATTCTGGTGGAAACCACCGAAGAGCTGCAGCCCCTGGCGGTGGCCAAGCTCCTGAAAGCCCTGGTCGACAAAGAGCAACCGGGCCTGGTGATCTGCGGCAAGCAAGCCATTGACGACGACTGCAACCAGACCGGCCAAATGCTGGCGGCGCTCGCCGACATGCCCCAAGCCACCTTCGCCTCCAAGGTCGAAGTCAACGGCGACAAAGTGAATGTGACCCGCGAGGTGGACGGCGGCCTGGAAACCCTGGCCCTGAACACCCCTGCCGTCATCACCACCGACCTGCGCCTGAACGAGCCCCGCTACGTCACCTTGCCCAATATCATGAAGGCCAAGAAAAAGCAGCTGGACACCGTCAAGCCTGAAGACCTGGGCGTCGATGTCGCTCCCCGCATCAAAACCTTGAAGGTCGCTGAGCCTGCCAAGCGCGGCGCTGGCGTGAAGGTGCCCGATGTGGCCACCTTGATCGACAAGCTCAAAAATGAAGCCAAAGTAATCTAACTACAACAACAAGAAAAGAAAGGACAAAGACATGACCGCTCTCGTTATTGCAGAACACGACAACGCATCGATCAAAACCGCCACGCTCAACACCGTCACCGCCGCCAAGGCGTGCGACGCCGATGTGCACGTGCTGGTCGCTGGTGAAGGCGCAGCCGCTGCAGCGCAAGCCGCAGCCCAAATCGCCGGTGTCTCCAAAGTCATCCTGGCCGAAGGCGCATCGCTCAAAGACGGCCTGGCAGAAAACGTGGCCGCGCAAGTGCTGGCCATCGCTGGCAACTACAGCCACATCCTGTTCCCGGCGACGGCTGGCGGCAAGAACGTAGCCCCCCGCGTGGCCGCCAAGCTCGACGTAGGCCAAATCAGCGACATCACCAAGGTGGTCTCGGCTGACACCTTCGAGCGCCCCATCTACGCTGGCAACGCCATCGCCACCGTGCAAAGCGCAGACGCCAAGAAAGTCATCACCGTGCGCGGCACCGGCTTTGACGCAGCAGCAGCCACCGGTGGCTCCGCAGCAGTGGAGACCGTGGCAGCCGTGGCTGACAGCGGCAAGAGCGCCTTCATCGGCCGCGAAGTGACCAAGAACGACCGTCCCGAACTGACGGCCGCCAAGATCATCGTCTCCGGTGGTCGCGCACTGGGCTCGGCAGAAAAGTTCCAGGAAGTCATGACGCCGCTGGCCGACAAGCTGGGTGCAGCCATCGGCGCCAGCCGTGCAGCCGTGGACGCAGGCTACGCCCCCAACGACCTGCAAGTGGGCCAAACCGGCAAGATCGTCGCGCCTCAGCTGTACGTGGCAGCGGGCATCTCCGGCGCCATCCAGCACCTGGCCGGCATGAAGGACTCCAAGGTGATCGTGGCGATCAACAAGGACGAAGAAGCGCCTATTTTCAGCGTGGCTGATTATGGTCTGGTGGCTGATCTGTTTGAGGCTGTGCCCGAAATGGTAAGCAAGCTGTAAGCTTTCTCCTGGCATATGCAAAAAACGCGGCTTGGCCGCGTTTTTTTATGCGTGTCGGTTCTATTTTCTTACGCGCTAGTAAATGCCAAAAATATCGCAAATAGGTGTTTGCACTAATCTGCATATTCGAATGAAGGCAGGCAAGGCTGATTAATGCTTTTGGTGCATCAATGCTGAAAGCGTGCTTCAAAATGGTGCATGATTTACTGGTGAATCCCCTAGTGTCAGATGCCCACAACGCCCGTATTCATGCGCTCATTGCATGGGCAACTAGGGGAAAGCGCTAGCCGAAAATCAGCGGTAAAACCCGTACCCATCGCTAGAATTCCTGCGATCCGCATAAAACTGTTATCGCGGTTAGAGGCGGTCTGTATTACAGGGTAATCACCAGGTGAATGCAGTATCTGTCGCACGTGGGTTCAACTGGTGAAGGGTTGGTTGTATGGATATTTTGCTGCAGCAGATCATTAATGGTCTGGTCCTGGGCAGCATGTACGCTTTGATAGCCTTGGGCTACACCATGGTGTACGGCATTATTCAATTGATTAACTTCGCACACGGCGAAGTGCTGATGATCGGGGTGCTCACCAGCTGGAGCATCATCGGCTGGATGCAGGGGGCCATGCCCGACACGCCCGGCTGGATCATCTTGCTGCTGGCGACGATGATCGCCTGCGTGGTGGCAGCAGCGCTCAATTTCACGATCGAGAAGCTCGCCTACCGGCCGCTGCGCAACAGCCCGCGCTTGGCGCCGCTGATCACGGCCATCGGCATGTCGATCTTGCTGCAGACGCTGGCCATGATCATCTGGAAGCCCAACTACAAACCGTATCCAACGCTGTTGCCGGCTGAGCCCTTTGATATTGCGGGCGCGGTGATTACGCCTACGCAAATCCTGGTGCTGGCAGTGACGGCCATCGTGCTGGCCGTGCTGATGTACCTGGTGAACTACACCCGCCTGGGCCGCGCCATGCGAGCCACGGCTGAGAACCCCCGTGTGGCCGCGCTGATGGGCATCAAGCCCGACATGGTGATTTCGGCCACCTTTGTGATCGGCGCCGTGCTGGCGGCGATTGCCGGCGTGCTCTGGGCATCGAACTACGGCACCGCGCAACACACCATGGGTTTCCTGCCCGGTCTGAAGGCATTCATCGCTGCGGTGTTTGGCGGTATCGGCAACCTGGCCGGTGCGGTGGTTGGCGCCATGATTCTGGGCCTGGTAGAGGCCATTGGTGCGGGCTATATCGGCGCACTCACCGGCGGCATCATGGGCAGCCAGTATGTGGATATTTTCTCGTTCATCGTGCTCATCATTGTGTTGACCCTGCGCCCCTCGGGCCTGCTGGGTGAGCGTGTGGCCGATCGCGCATAAGGAGCCACCATGAAAAACAACAAAGCACAATGGATCATTGGCGCCATCGCGCTGCTGGTGCTGCCCATCATCTTGCAGTCCTTCGGCAACGCCTGGGTGCGTATCGCCGACCTGGCGCTGCTGTATGTGATGCTGGCCCTGGGCCTGAACATCGTGGTCGGCTTTGCCGGCCTGCTGGACCTGGGCTATGTGGCCTTCTACGCCGTTGGCGCCTACATGCTGGGCCTGATGGCTTCGCCGCACCTGGCCGAAACCTTTGAAGGCTTCAAGGCCATGTTCCCCAATGGCCTGCACACCTCCATCTGGCTGGTGATACCGCTGGCGGCACTGCTGGCAGCGATAGCGGGGATGATTCTGGGCTTCCCCGTGCTCAAGCTGCGCGGCGATTACCTGGCCATTGTGACGCTGGGTTTTGGCGAGATCATTCGCATCTTCATGCTGAACCTGGACCACCCGGTCAACATCACCAATGGCCCCAAGGGCTTGGGCCAGATCGATTCGATCAAGATCTTCGGCTTTGACTTTGCCAAGCCGCTGGAGATCGGCAGCTACACGCTCTCGTCGGTGACGCTGTATTACTACCTGTTTCTGCTGCTGGTGGTGGTGAGTGTGATCGTCTGCTACCGCCTGCAGGATTCGCGCATTGGCCGCGCCTGGATGGCGATCCGTGAAGACGAAATCGCCGCCAAGGCCATGGGCATCAACACCCGCAACCTCAAGCTGATGGCTTTCGGCATGGGCGCCACCTTTGGCGGCATCTCGGGCGCCATGTTTGCCGGCTTCCAGGGCTTTGTTTCGCCCGAATCGTTCAGCCTGATGGAGTCGATCATGATCGTCGCCATGGTGGTGCTGGGCGGTCTGGGCCATATCCCCGGCGTGATTCTGGGCGCGGTGCTGCTGTCGGCCCTGCCAGAAGTGCTGCGTTACGTGGCTGGCCCGCTGCAACAACTGACCGATGGCCGCCTGGACGCATCCATCCTGCGCCAGCTGCTGATTGCGGTAGCCATGATCGTGGTGATGCTGCTGCGCCCACGCGGCCTGTGGCCTGCGCCCGAGCACGGCAAGAGCGCCATCCAGAAAAACTGAGCAGGGGAGAAGCACATGAATGCAACACACGCTCCTGCCCTGAAAGTGGCGGGTATTTCCAAGCGCTTTGGCGGTCTGCAGGCGCTGTCCGATGTGGGTTTGACCATTGAGCGCGGCCAGGTTTACGGGCTGATCGGCCCCAATGGCGCGGGCAAGACCACGTTCTTCAACGTGATCACCGGCCTGTACACGCCCGATAGCGGCACATTCGAGCTGGCTGGCACGGCCTACCAGCCGACGGCCGTGCACCTGGTGGCCAAGGCTGGTATTGCGCGCACTTTCCAGAACATTCGATTGTTTGCCGAGATGACCGCGCTGGAGAACGTGATGGTCGGCCGCCACGTGCGCAGCCAAAGCGGCCTGGTGGGCGCCATTTTCCGCACCAAGGCTTTTCAGGCCGAGGAGCTGGCGATCCGTGAGCGCGCTCGTGAACTGTTGGCCTATGTGGGCATTGAGCGCTACGCCGATTACAAGGCACGCACGCTGTCGTACGGCGACCAGCGCCGCCTGGAGATTGCCCGTGCACTGGCCACCGACCCGCAGCTGATTGCGCTCGACGAGCCCGCTGCCGGCATGAACGCCACCGAGAAAGTGCAGCTGCGCGAGCTGATCGACCGCATCCGCAACGACAACCGCACGATCTTGCTCATCGAGCACGATGTGAAGCTGGTGATGGGCCTGTGTGACCGGGTGACGGTGCTCGACTACGGCAAGCGTTTGGCCGAGGGCACGCCTGCCGAAGTGCAAAAAGACGAAAAAGTGATTGAGGCCTACCTGGGCACCGGAGGACATTGAGCATGACGGACAAGACAAGCAACCCGGTGTTGATGAAGGTGCGCGGGCTGAAGGTGGCCTATGGCGGCATCCAGGCCGTCAAGGGCGTGGATTTCGAGGTGCACGAGGGCGAGCTGGTATCGCTGATCGGCTCGAACGGCGCAGGCAAAACCACCACCATGAAAGCGGTGACGGCCACCCAGCCCATCAACGACGGCCAGATCGAATATCTGGGCCAGAACATCAAGGGCCTGGGCGCCTGGGATCTGGTGGCCAAGGGCCTGGTGATGGTGCCCGAAGGGCGCGGTGTGTTCACGCGCCAGACGATCACCGACAACCTGATGCTCGGCGCCTACCTGCGCAAGGACAAGGCCGGCATCCAGGCCGATATCGAGAAGATGTTCAACATCTTCCCGCGCCTGCGCGAGCGCAAGGACCAGCTGGCCGGCACCATGTCGGGCGGCGAGCAGCAAATGCTGGCCATGGCGCGGGCACTGATGGCCCAGCCCAAGCTGTTGCTGCTCGATGAGCCGTCGATGGGCTTGTCGCCCATCATGGTGGACAAGATCTTTGAGGTGGTGCGCGATGTGTACGCCATGGGCGTGACGATTGTGCTGGTGGAGCAGAACGCCAGCCGCGCTCTGGCCATTGCCGATCGCGGCTATGTGATGGACTCGGGCATCATCACCATGACCGGCCCGGGCCAGGAGCTGCTGGCCGATCCGCGCGTGCGCGCCGCCTACCTGGGCGAGTAAGCACACACGGCGCCGGCTCTGCCCGGCCACCGGGCAAAGGCACCGCAGCATGCGGTGCCTTTTTTATGCTCACTATTTAATAGCTTCCAAGGCTTATGGAACCTGCGCCTGACTGTATTGTCGGTACAGAATGCAGACACTGCCCGGTGGCGGACAGCACAAAACCGCAGCATGTATGACAATGGCGCAAATTTTTCAAGGCGCTTTTGTGACTTTCCTGAACTCCATTCCGATCCCATTGCAGACCGTGGTGCTGCTGGTGCTCAGCAATGTGTTCATGACCTTTGCCTGGTACGGCCACCTCAAGAATCTGGCCACCTCGCCTTGGTACATCGCCGCGCTTGTGAGCTGGGGAATTGCTTTCTTTGAGTACATGCTGCAGGTACCGGCGAACCGGATCGGCGCCACCCAGTTCAACGTGGGGCAACTCAAGATCATGCAGGAAGTGATCACGCTGGCGGTGTTCGTGCCGTTTTCGGTGTGGTTTCTGGGCCAGCCGCTCAAGCTCGACTACCTCTGGGCCGGCCTTTGCCTGCTCGGTGCGGTCTACTTTGTTTTTCGTAGTGCTAATTAAATTGCTACAAAATGATGACAGCCGCATTTAAAATTTGTTAATTGTGCAGTGCAGCAACCCGCCAACCCGTCGGCGGGCATCCGCGCTAAATCCCTCTTTTGCATTGAAACCGGATAGGTGTCCCCATGCTTTTTGGCAAACTTTTGCCGCGCGAAGGTAATTTTTTCGAACTGTTCAACCAGCATGCTGACCGCATTGTCGAAGCAGCTCATGCGTTTGCCCAGTTGGTGGCCAACTACAACGACCCGCATCTGCGTGAGCGTTACAACCAGGATGTGGACAACGCCGAGCGCGCTGCCGACCGGGTGACCCATGAGGTCAACCGCCTGCTGCACAAAACCTTCATCACCCCCATCGACCGTGAGCAGATCCACTCGCTGATCAACACCATGGACGATGTGGCCGACCTGATCCAGGACTCGGCCGAAACCATGGCGCTGTACGACGTGCGCCACATGACCGAGGAAATCACCCGCCTCACCGACCTGAGCGTCAAGTGCTGCGAGCGCGTGCGCGATGCCGTCAAGATGCTTGACCGCATTGCCGAGCCCGCTACCACCGAAGCGGCCATCAAGACCTGCGAAGAGATCGACCGCCTCGAATCCGACGCCGACCGCGTGATGCGCTCGGCCATGAGCAAGCTCTTCCGCGAAGAGCCCGATGTGCGCGAAGTGATCAAGCTCAAGGCGATCTACGAGCTGCTCGAAACCATCACCGACAAGTGCGAAGATGTGGCCAACCACATCGAGGGCATCATCCTGGAAAACTCCTGATCAGGCCCGTACTTCCATGGAACCGATGCAAACCGCCCTTTGGGTGATCGTCGTGCTGGTGGTCCTGGCCATCCTGTTCGACTTCATGAACGGTTTTCACGACGCGGCCAACTCGATCGCCACCGTCGTCTCGACCGGTGTGCTCAAACCCACCCAGGCGGTGGTGTTTGCGGCATTTTTCAACTTTGTTGCCATCTTTGTCTTCCACCTGAGCGTGGCAGCCACCATTGGCAAAGGCATTGTCCAGCCGGGCATTGTTGATACCCACGTGATTTTTGGCGCCCTCGTGGGCGCCATCACTTGGAACGTCATCACCTGGTACTACGGCATTCCGTCGAGCTCGTCGCACGCGCTGATCGGCGGCATTGTCGGTGCCGTCATTGCCAAGGCCGGCGCCGGTTCGCTGGTGGCCAGCGGCATCTGGAAGACGATCGCCTTCATCTTCGTCTCGCCACTGCTGGGCTTTTTGCTGGGCTCGATCATGATGGTGATCGTGGCCTGGATCTTCCGACGCACCACGCCGGGCCGCATCGACAAATGGTTCCGCCGTCTGCAACTGGTCTCGGCCGGTGCCTACAGCCTGGGCCACGGCGGTAACGACGCGCAAAAGACCATCGGCATCATCTGGCTGCTGCTGCTGTCGACCGGCTACGCCTCGCCCAACGATGCCGATCCACCACTGTGGTCGATCATTGCCTGCTACTCGGCCATTGCTTTGGGCACCATGTTCGGTGGCTGGCGCATCGTCAAGACCATGGGCCAGAAGATCACCAAGCTCAAACCCGTGGGCGGTTTCTGTGCTGAATCCGGTGGCGCGTTGACCCTGTTCATTGCCACCGCGCTGGGCGTGCCCGTGTCCACCACCCACACCATCACCGGTGCCATCG
Source organism: Comamonas trifloxystrobinivorans (assembly GCF_043359985.1). NCBI lineage: Bacteria > Pseudomonadati > Pseudomonadota > Betaproteobacteria > Burkholderiales > Comamonadaceae > Comamonas > Comamonas trifloxystrobinivorans. The sequence continues at coordinate 158,559 of NZ_JBHZGV010000008.1, read as the reverse complement.
TCGGCGTGGGCTCCACACAGCGCATGAGCGCCGTGCGCTGGGGCGTGGCGGGCAACATCGTCTGGGCCTGGGTGCTGACGATTCCTGCTTCCGCCTTTGTGGCAGCATTTGCTTACTGGGTGAGTTTGCAGCTGTACTGAGCGGCGATGCGCTGATCGTTTGATCTGGCGCCCTCCGCGCCTGAAACGGTGGCTCGATAGAATCGGGCCACCGTTTTTTTGTTGGTGCCCAAGTGCTTGTTTGGGTCTTCTCCGCTCCCAAAGTCCTCTCGCCAGCTGGTGCTGGGCACTTGAGGTGGGAGACTGAAGCATCTTAAACGTGGGCGGCAAGCTCGACCCCATCGCCAACTAAACCCTGGCCATTTTTGATGCTGCGCACGCTCCCAAGCAGTTGTGGCTGCTGCCGCTGCTGCCCCATGCCGATCTTTACCACTTTGCGCCGCAGGCTTATGAGCGCGAGGGGGGCGGGTTTTTGCAGCGCTATTTGCTTCCCTGATGTTTCTTGCTCAGCCTGATGAAATCTGCTTGCCAGGCCGGAGGATGTGATTGGACAATAAAGTCATTTGGCCTGATTGTGAATGTGTATGCCCAGATTGATGATCCAGCTGCTTTGTCTGATCGGGCTAGGCTTGCCGGGAGGAATGGTGATGGCTGCTGATCCTATGGGTGTCTACGCCCGCATACATATGAGCCCGGACGCTGCCAGTGCGTTCTACCAAGCCTCGGGTAAGGAATTGCTGGCTGACTACCGTTGCATCATGCTCGCCAGGGAACGTGCCATCAAAAGCCAGACCAAGCTGATTGAGCTCCGGGATCGCTATGCGGGAAAAACACCGCCGCCCTCAGCATTCGAGGCGATGTTTGGAGCGCCATCCGAGCGTTTACCTTGCAGTGAAGGGGACTGGATGACTATTCGCTATGACAGGGCCAGCCAGGCGCTGTTTTATATGCATATCTTCAATCACAGCGCGCCTTCAACTTTGGCTGCATCTCAGTCTTTTCACACTTTTTTGGGGCAGGTGGCTAAATACAAAACTGGAAAAAGCAAGGACTATGTTCTGCTCTCATCAAGTGCCACCAATCTGATGACCAGCCCATTGCTGCGCATCTGGACGGTGCTGCCGGCCAAGGTGCAGCAGCTTGAGGACAGTGCCATTGACCCGGCGATCAAGGCCGAGATGAAGGCGCTGGATGCCCTGTCGAAAAAATATTATTTCGATGTGTTCGACAAGAACACCAGCTATGACGCCCAACAAAAGGTCTACCGGATCGATGAAGAGCAGGTTGAAAAGCTTCTACAGTTTGGTGCCTTCGATCCCGAGTTGCGTGAGCTCGGCGCCAAGCCCTGAGCTGCACCGGCGTCATGTCAGCTCACTGCGAAATCTTGCGCGCCTCTTCGATCTGGTACTGGAAATAGTGCTCAAAGCTGTAGGCCAGGCTGGCCATCAAAATGGCGGTGCCGATCATCAGTGAGGCTGCAATGCCTACGACGGTGAACCAGTTGGTGCGGCCCGGTGCGGCCTCGGGCTCCAGGCTCGGGTTGAAGCGGGCGTTCCACTTTTCGGGCGTCATCAGGCCGTAGATGATGGCCATCAGCGCGCAGGCCGCAATTGTGAAGCCCAGCAACGGCATCAGCACCCAGCTGAGCTGGTCGTCGATGCCGTGCTCGGCAATGCGCTCCATGCCGTACACGCCCAAGGCGGTGGGGATCGGCAGCAGCCAGCCCAGCGTATCGCCCAGACCACGCAGGTAAAAGCGGTGCAGGCCGAGCGGGCCGCCCAGAAAGGTGAGCCAGGTGGCCAGGGTTTTGTTTTTGGTGGAGCTCATGCGGTGGGCGGTGTGCTGTCGCCAGCACCCAGGGTTTTTTCCATCATCACGATATCGAGCCAGCGGCCGAACTTCCAGCCCACCGAGCGCATGGTGCCCACGGGCTCGAAGCCGGCGGCCTGGTGCACGCCAATCGAGCCATGGTTGCCCGAGTCGCCGATCACCGCAATCAACTTGCGGACACCGGCGCTCTCGCAAGCGCTGATCAAGGCCTGCATCAGCAAGCGGCCCAGGCCCTGGCCTTGTTGGCCGTCGGCAACATAGATCGAATCTTCTGCCGAGAAGCGGTAGGCGGGCCGCGCCTTGAACCAGTTGGCGTAGGCGTAGCCAACGACCTGGCCGCTGTCGTCCACCGCCACCAGATAGGGCAACTGGCGCTGCAGCACCTCTTCGCGGCGGCGCGCCATCTCGGCTTCGCTGGGTGCTTCGGTCTCGAAACTGCCGGTACCGTGCAGTACGTGGTGGGCGTAAATGCGGGTGATGGCCGGCAGGTCTTGCGGGGTGCTGGGGCGGGTACTTGGCATGGTTGGCAGAAATTTGTATAATGCAAAGCTTTGCTGCGTGTCGCTGGCCGGGTGGCTAGTTGCGTGTCTCAAACGCGGCGAAAAATCATCACCACCCGAAGGATTATTATGGTCGTCATTCGACTCTCCCGCGGCGGCTCCAAGGCCCGTCCGTTCTACAACATCGTCGTTGCCGACAAGCGCGTGCGTCGCGATGGCTCGTTCATCGAGCGCCTGGGTTTCTACAACCCACTGGCCAAGGACGGCGCAGAAGGTCTGCGTCTGGCGCTGGACCGTGTGGCTTACTGGAAGAGCGTGGGTGCCCAGGCTTCTTCTACCGTTGACCGCCTGGTCAAGCAAGCTGCTGCCAAGGCTGCTTGATTTGCCTCTCCCAGGGCGGCTGCGCTAGCGCAGCTGTCCATGCGGGCCGCTAGTTGCGCTAAGCACTGCGGCCCGTTTTTTATCGTATGGTGGATTCCATGCCTGCTACCGAACTGATTTTGTCGCCCGCCACTTTGCCCGAAGATGCCGTCGAGGTGGCGCGCATCGCCGATGCCTGGGGCGTCAAAGGCTGGTTCAAGGTGTTCGCGCTGAGCAACGACCCGCAAGCCCTGCTCAAGGCCAAGCACTGGTTCATCCAGCCGCCCGAAAAAGGTGCCCGCCATTTCCAGGGTGTGGCTGAGCTGGCCATGCGCCAGGCGCGCTTCCATGGTGACGGCATCGTCGGCTGGGCCGAAGGCGTGGACGACCGCGACCAGGCCGAAAAGCTCAAGGGCGCCCGCGTCTACATCTCGCGCGCCGATTTCCCCAAGACCGATGACGACGAGTACTACTGGGTCGATCTGCTAGGCCTCTCCGTGGTCAACCGTGAAGGCATGGTGCTGGGCACCGTCAAAGACCTGATGGCTACCGGCCCGCAAACCGTGCTGGTGCTGGAGTACGAGGCCGAAGGCAAGCCGCAGGAGCGCCTGATTCCCTTCGTGAACGCCTTTGTTGACGAAGTCTCGCTGCCCAACAAAAAAATCACGGTCGACTGGCAGCCGGATTATTAAAAAAGCACCCCCTGAGTCGCTGCGCGCCTTCCCCCTCTCTTGCTGCGCAGGAGGGGGACGACACCACCGCTGCGGGGCGGCGCGGCCGGCAGCGGCCCTTGCTGGGTGTCCTTGGCTAGGCCTTGCCTGCGGTGAGTGCTGATGAATTGAGGAGCGTTCGGGACTACTGATATGCGTTTTGACATCATTACTTTGTTCCCCGAGCTGTTCGCGCCCTTTGTCGAAGTGGGCGTAACACGCCGCGCCTACAGCAGCGGCCTGGTGCAGCTGCGTTGCTGGAACCCGCGCGATTACGCGCCCGGCAACTACCGTCGTGTGGACGACCGCCCGTTCGGCGGCGGCCCCGGCATGGTGATGATGGCGCAGCCGCTGGCAGATTGCCTCGCCGCCATCCGCGCCGACCGCGCAGAAGGCGATGCGCCGGCGCCGTTGCTGCTGTTTTCGCCCATCGGCCGGCCCATCAACCACGCGGAAGTGCAGCACTGGTCGGATTCGCAAGGCGCGGTGCTGTTGTGTGGCCGCTACGAAGGCGTGGACCAGCGCTTTATCGACCAGTATGTCGACGGTCAATTGAGTCTGGGTGATTTTGTGCTCTCGGGCGGCGAGATCGCAGCCATGGCTTTGCTCGACGCGGTGGCGCGCCTGCAGCCCGGCGTGCTGCACGACGAAGGCAGCCACCAGCTCGACAGCTTCAACCCTGCGCTCGACGGCCTGCTGGACTGCCCGCACTACACTCGCCCCGAAATCTGGAACGACCAGCCCGTTCCGGCCGAGCTGCTCTCGGGCCACCATGCACACATTGAGCGCTGGCGCCGCGAGCAAAGCCTGCGTATCACCGCTACGCATCGGCCTGAGCTGATCGAGGCGGCCCGCGCCCGCGGCCAGTTGACCCGCAAAGACGAACAGGCTTTGGCCCAGCAGGTTTTGGCAAAAACCGCAAAACCTCTATAATTGCCGGTTTACCGATCCTCTGCCCGGCCGCTTGGCTCAATGGTGAGCCCAGCAACACGCACCAAACAAACCGCAAATCTTGCGGCGGTGCTGCCAAATCCATGGCGCGTGCATGATCGTTGGATGAAACCATGAACCTGATCCAGATTCTCGAGCAAGAAGAAATTGCTCGTCTGAACAAGACCATTCCTGAATTTGCCCCTGGCGACACCGTGATCGTCAGCGTGAACGTGGTGGAAGGCACCCGTAAGCGCGTGCAGGCTTATGAAGGCGTGGTGATTGCCAAGCGCAATCGCGGTCTGAACAGCGGCTTTACCGTGCGCAAGATCTCCAGCGGCGAAGGCGTGGAACGTACGTTCCAAACCTACTCCCCCATGATCGCTGGCATCGAAGTGAAGCGTCGCGGCGATGTGCGTCGCGCCAAGCTGTACTACCTGCGCGAGCGCAGCGGCAAGTCGGCACGTATCAAGGAAAAGCTGCCAGCACGCAAGGCAGCAGTTGCTGCAGCGGAATAAATCGCTGCGCAGCCCCAGTGCTGAAAAGCCGCAACGGTGCAAGCCGTTGCGGCTTTTTTTATCATGTGGGCAAGAGGCATTCATGAACCAACAGCACCAAGACCCGGCCCAGCTGCTCAAAAATGTGGCAGCCGCCAGCAAAAAAATAGGGCCAGTGACCGATCCGCGCGCCGCGCCCGTGGTGCAGATCGACACCGGCCTGCCGCCTGTGGCGCCCGCTTGCCTGAGCGCAGCCCATCTGCGCCAGGCCTTTGGCGTCAACGCGCCCGGCTGGCAGCCTGAGCTGCGCGACGAGCGCCGCTGGACGGAAAAGCCGCCTGCTAAAGCTGCGGTGCTGGTGGCATTGGTGCAGCGCCAGGAGATCAATGTGCTGCTCACCCAGCGCAGTGCGCGCCTGTCCAACCATTCAGGGCAGATCGCCTTCCCCGGTGGTCGCCAAGACCCGGAAGACCGCAATGCCAACGACACCGCGCTGCGCGAAGCCTGGGAAGAAGTTGGTCTGGAGCGCGACCGGGTCGAGGTGCTCGGCCACCTGCCCGAATACACCACCGGCTCAGGTTTTGACATCACGCCGGTCATCGGCCTGGTGCAGCCGCCCTTTGCGCTCAAGGCCAACCCGGGCGAGGTGGACGATATTTTTGAAGTGCCGCTCTCTTTTCTTATGAACCCGGCCCACCACCAGTGGCAGCAACTCGACACGCCCGAGCTGTCGCGGCGCTGGCTCTCCATGCCCTACAGCGATCCGCTCTCGGGCCACAACCGCTTCATCTGGGGCGCAACCGCAGGCATGTTGCGCAACCTGTACCGTTTTCTGGCCTTCCAAATGCCGCGCTGAGCTAACCTGTAACTGCTTGTGTGATATTGCGCAGCCAGTATGATCACTGCCCATGAGTTTTTTTGCCACGCTGATCGCCTTGCTGCTGGAGCAGGCCAAGCCTTTGTCGCGCGACAACCCGGTCTACGCCGCGGTGCGCGCCTGGGTGCAGTGGATCAGCCGTAACCTCGACGCCGGCCAACAGCGCCACGGCTGGCTGGCCTGGTCTGTGGCCGTGCTCTTGCCGACTGCGCTGTCGCTGGGCATGCACTGGCTGCTGGTGTGGCTGGTGGGCTGGCCGCTGGCCATGGTCTGGCACGTGCTGGTGCTGTATGTCACGCTCGGGTTTCGCCAGTTCAGCCACCATTTCACGCGCATTCGCGATGCGCTCGAATCGGGCGACGAAGAACAAGCGCGCCAATACCTGGCGCAGTGGCAGCAGGTGGATGCCAACGATCTGCCGCGCAGCGAGATCGTGCGCCATGTGATCGAGTATTCGGTGCTGGCCGCACACCGCCATGTGTTTGGCGTGCTGGCTTGCTACTCCATTGGCTCGGCCATCGGCCTGGGCCCGGCGGGCGCCGTCTTCTACCGCATGGCAGAGTACGTGTCGCGTTTCGCACGCAAACCGGCCGCCGAGGGCGAGCAGTTGCAAGGCGCTTTCCACCAAGTGGCCAGCCGCGCCTGGGCAATGGTCGATTGGCTGCCCGCCCGTTTGACCGCGCTGAGCTTTGCCGTGGTGGGCAACTTTGAAGAAGCTATCGACGGCTGGCGCTTCCAGACGCAGCACTTCCCCAACGACAACGACGGCGTGATCCTGGCCGCCACCGCCGGCGCCATCGACATTCGTCTGGGCGGCGCTGCGCTGCGTGCGCGCACGGCCGATATCGACAGCAACGACGCCGCATTGCTGCAAGGCGACGGCTCCACCACCCCCGGCCGCGATCCGGAAACCGCCCACCTGCGCAGCGTGGTCGGCCTGGTCTGGCGCTCGGTCGTGGTGTGGATGCTGCTGCTGGCGCTGCTGACCTTGGCGCGCTTGCTGGGGTGATTATTTGGTGTTTTATGGTGCTGGCGCTCGGCTGATGTGTGCTGGCAGCTATCGTTTTTGAGTGTCTGGGCGCTGTTGGTGCGGTATGGGTCTAACGTATCCGCAGCACCACAGCTAGTCATCCATCGTGGAGCATGGCTATGGCTGAAACGCGAAAGTACCTGAAGGATGCACTCCCTCGCTTTTACGAGGACCTGGAAGACACCCTGAAATGCGACTGGCCGGAGTTGTTGCCGCAATTGCCGCATCTCTACATCACCGGCCGTTGCAATTGTGGGATGGCAGACTGCAAAAGCTTCGATTGTGGCTCTGACCACCCACACTATGGAGCATTCAAGGGAAGCAGAGCTTTCTCTTATGAAATAGCGCGGGTGGATGGTTATTACAGCGTTTTCCCGGAAGGGGTGATGTCGGGTAGCTTTGAAGTGCTCCGGGACTATTGGGATGGCTCGTTAGAGTTGGGCCTGACAGCGGCAGGCTTTCCGCCCAAGGTCGTTGGTTGATTTAGGGACACTCTGCAAAACTCCGCATCGACCGCGCTGACAAGGTGCTGGCGTGAGCTGCCCGCATCGTTGGGCCCTGGGCCGGTGTGCAGGCAGACCTTGGGGAGATAGTCGTCCGGTGGCGGCACCCGGCCAGCGCCCCACCCAGCACCGATTCGGACGCGCCGTCGGAATACACATCGGCGCTGTCAAGCAGGTTCAGGCCCGCATCCAGGCAGACGTCGATCATGCGCTGGCGTGCTCCACGCCGTTAACGCCCCAGGCGGAAAACAGCGGGACCTGGCCGCCAAAGGTACCGGTGCCCAGGCCCAGCGTGGGCACTTGCAGGCCGGATTGGCCGAGGTAGCGGTATTCCATGGCTGATCGCTCCTGTAGGTTTACGCAGAAGCGGTGGCGGCGCAGGTGGCGCCAGCTGTGCTGCGCTGGCTCAAAGCCACCAATACCAAGCCAAGTGCTGTCAGTGCAGCCGCGCCCCAGGCAATGGAGAGCAGGCCAACACCTGCAATCAGGCTGCCGCCCAGCCAGGCGCCCAAGGCATTGCCCAGGTTGAAGGCCGAGATGTTCAGGCTGGAGGCCAGGGTGGCGCCTGGGCTGCCCACGCCTTGCATTACGCGCATTTGCATGGGAGCGACGGTGGCAAATGCCACCACGCCCAGAGCAGCCACATAAGCCATGGCAACTGCACCCGATTGGCTGAAGGCCCAACGCCCGAGCAGCAGAACAGTGGCCAAGCTGCCCAGTGTTATCCACAGCGCACGCACCACGCCGCGGTCAGCCAGCTTGCCGCCGGCAATATTGCCTACGGCCGAGCCCGCACCAAACAGTAGCAGCGTTACCGCCACGCCGGTATTGCCCATATGGGTGATTTGCGAGAGCAGCGGCTCCACATAGGTGTAGAGCGCAAACACGCCTCCATAGCCGAACACCGTCATGCCCAGGCCTAGCCACAGCGGTGTGCTGGCGAGTACGGACAGCTCATCGCGCAGTGCGGCGGGCGCTGCTTGCGGGAGCTTGCGAGGCACAAAGCTTGCCAAAATTGCCAGCGCTACGACGCCCACCACAGCCACGGCGGCGAACGCCATGCGCCAGCCAAAATGCTGGCCGATCCAGGTGCCGGCCGGCACGCCGAGCAAGGTGGCGAGCGTCAGGCCGGAGAACATCAGCGCAATGGCCGACGCCTGCTTGTCTTTGGCGACCAGGCTGGTAGCGACCACGGCGCCTACGCCGAAGAAGGTGCCGTGCGTCAGCGAGGTCAGCACGCGTGCTGCCATCAGTGACGCATAGTTGGGCGCAAACACCGCGGCCAGATTGCCTGCGATGAAGATCAGCATCAGACTCAGCAGCAACTGCTTGCGCGGCCAGTGGCGCGTCAGCAAGGTGAGCACGGGCGCGCCCACCGCCACGCCAAAGGCGTAGCCGGAGATGAGCGTGCCAGCGGTCGGAATGCTGATGCCCAGATCTTGGCTGACCTGGGTGAGCAAGCCCATGATGATGAATTCGGTGGTGCCGATGCCAAAGGCACCGGCGGCGAGTGCCAGCAGAGATAAGGGCATGGGAGAGATCCTTTCAGTACCGGCGCGGCCTGCGGGCGGCGCCTGGGAAGGAGGGAATTGTGCAGAGCCGCAAGGCCTTTGTGTAGCCGGAACAATGGAAACGCATTTGTGCTGAAATGGCACAAATACCCGCCACCTGAGCCAGGAGCCAAAACATGCGCCATAACCCGCCCACCAGCGTTCCGCAGTTCGACATCAACCGCTCCGGCGAGCTGGAGGTCTTTGTGCAGGTGGCCGAAAAAGGCAGTTTCTCGGCCGCAGCGCGGCATTTGGGCGTGTCGCCTTCGGCGGTGAGCAAAATCATGGCTCGGCTGGAAGCACGTTTGGGCGCGCAGCTGCTGCTGCGCAGCACGCGGCGCGTACAACTCACGCCCGAAGGCAACCAGCTCTACGAGCGCGGCCAGCGCGTGCTGGCCGATTTGAACGATCTGGAAAATGCCGCTTCGCTGCACAGCGTGCCCAAGGGCGTGGTGCGCATCAACGCCAGCACTTCCATCGGCCAACTGCTGGGGCCGCTGATTCCGCAGCTCATGCGCGACTACCCCGAACTGGTGCTGGACCTGAGCTTTACCGACCAGGTGGTGGATTTGATGGAAGCACAGGCCGACATCGCCATCCGCTGGGGCAAGCTGCCGTCGTCAGACGTGGTGGCGCGCCTGCTGGGCCACACCCGGCAAGTCATGCTGGCAGCGCCTGCTTACCTGGCTGCGCGGGGCACGCCGCAAACGCCTGCCGATCTGATGGCGCACACCCGCATTGGCTGGAACTACCAGCGCACCGTGCCGCACTGGCCGTTTACGGTAGATGGCAAGCCGGTCGAGATTCCGATTGGCGAGGTGCTGCGCGTGAACGATGGTGACGTCATGCGCAAGATCACCATCCAGGGCGCGGGCATTGCGCGCCTGTCGCTCTACCACGCCTGGGACGACATAGCCGCTGGCCGGCTGCAAGTGGTGCTGGAAGCCTTCAACACCGGCGTGCTCGAACCCATCCACGCCGTCTATCTGGGCAAGCCCGACCAGCTGCCGCCACGCACCCGTGCCGTGCTCGATTTTCTGAAAGCGCATGTGGATCTGCGCCATGCGGAGCAGTTGCCGGCAGAGTGGATGCTGGCGGTATAGCGTGGCTTGCCCTGGGATGGCCCGCTGTGGCTGAAAGCGCTGTCTAGCACATATTTTTTGAGTGGCACTAAACCCGCTGCGAAACCATACTTTCTGTTGCAGCCAGCGACGGGTACAGATACGATATTTTTAAAACATCAATTGTTGTTTCAAATCAATATATATTTTTTATCAAAGAGGTGGGGTGATGCAGAAGAAGCGATCAAAACCTGGGTTCGCGGTGCCATTCCGTGCATTGGCCGTTGTTGTGTTGGGGCTGGGAGCTGCAGCAGCGGCGATGGCACAGACTATGCAAGCACAAACTTTTGCCTATAGCGCTGCATTTGCATCGGACAACATTACAGCCGGTGGCACAACGACCTTGACCGTGACTGCTACGGAAACCAGCAATAACGCTTCTAACCCCAATTGGACGAGCAGCACCTACGAACTGCGCTTGCCCGCACCTTTGGTGGTAGCGCCCGGGCCAGTCACCAGCTTTGCAGGCAGTTGTACCTCAGCACCGATCGCAGCGCTGGATGGCACGAACGTGCTGAGCTTTGCCCATGGTGGTACCGATCCAGGGGGCACTTGCTTGATCAACGTGGATGTGACTTGGCCGAAATCAGCAGAACTGCTCTGCGGCCCAACGGCAAAGGTGGTAGCAGCCTTTGTGGCAACCCACCCGCAAAACGCCACGTCTTACCTTGCAGCCACTGCGCCATTGGCTTGTGCTGATGCACCGGTAATCACCGGTCCTGCCGGTCCCGCCGGAGCCGCTGGCCCTGCCGGCCCTGCCGGAGCCACTGGCCCAGCAGGCCCGGCAGGAGCTACCGGCCCTGCCGGACCAGCGGGTGCTGCCGGCCCGGCAGGTCCGCAAGGCCCGGCTGGCCCTGCGGGCGACTGCTGCACCAAATCGGGTGCACTCAAACTGAGTGATTTGGTCAAACCGTAAAGGAGCGGGTGATGCCTTTACGCAAACATTCAATGGCGCGCTGCCTCCATTCGCTGGTGTGGCTGGTGGTGGCGTTCATGGGTATGGGGCAGGCCCATGCCCAGATAGCAATATTTAAATTTGATAGCGCCGCCTTTAGCTCTACCACAGTGGTGCCTGGGCAGACGGTGGCCTACCAGTTCAGTATTTCGAACGATACGGGCTCTTCTGGGGGGCAATTCTCCATGAACATAGAGCTTGCCCTGCCTTTGCAGGTGGCCACTACAACGCCCACCATCAGCTGTGGCAGTGGCGCGGCCAGCATCTTGGCCGCACCGATGAACGACCGCTTGCGTATCGAAGGGAACCTGCCCTTATCAGATACCTGCACGGGAAGTTTTGATGTCACCTGGCCAATACACGGCGCGCCATTGTGCGGCACAAACGGGGGCGGTACGGCGGCCATCAACATCAAGCTGTCCGGGACGGGTTCGTCGGCGCAAGGCCTGGCGCGTTCGGCCACGCTGAGCTGTACCCAGCCCTATGTGGTAGTGAATGGAATTCCAGGGCCAGCAGGCCCAACCGGCCCGACAGGCCCCGCAGGGCCAGATGGTGCAGCCGGCCCTGCAGGACCGGATGGTGCAGCCGGCCCAGCGGGCCCGGCCGGTGTGGCAGGCCCCCAAGGTCCGGCAGGTCCAGCAGGCGCTTGCGGCAACACCAATGTTTGCACTGCAGCAACGCCAACGGCGGTACCGGTGGGCGATGGCGTGTGGCTGCTGTTGGTATCTGCTTTGCTCGCGCTGGTGGCTTCACTGCAGCTGCGCCGGGGGACCTCAGAGCGCTAGCGCGCCAGGCAACCTGCCAGTACGAAAAAGCCTTCGACTAAATCTCGAAGGCTTTTTTCTTTGGTGTGGCACGGCAGGCTCTGAGCGGTGGCTTTGGAGTTGAGGCTGGCGCAGGCCAAATGCTACGGCGTACGCAGCAAGGCTTGAGAGCCAGCAGCGCAGGGCGCTCTCAATACTGCGTCAAATTCAGCTCATCAAACAGCTCGCTGTAAATGCGATAGCGGTTGGGGCTGATGGGCAAGGTGTCGGAGCCGTGCTCTACCGCGTCGATCACGCCGCAACCGGGCTCGTGCAGGTGGGTGCAGTTGTAGAACTTGCAGTCTTTGGCGTGCGCGCCGATGTCGGGCATGCAGGCGGCCAGTTGCGTAGGCGCAATGTGGTAGAGGCCGAATTCCTGAAAACCGGGCGAGTCGATGATGGCGGTTTGGCGCTCGGCATCGGCCCAGTACAACGTGGTGCTGGTGGTGGTGTGTTTGCCGGTGTTCAGCGCTTGCGAGATCTCGTTGGTGGCCACGTTGGCGCCGGGGATCAGCAAATTGATCAGCGTGCTTTTGCCCACGCCCGAGGGGCCGAGCACCAAAGTGGTTTTGCCGGCCAGCAAGCCGTAGATGGCTTCGCGGTCTTCCTCGTCAGCGCCTTCCAGGGCCAGCGGCAGCACCATGTAGTGCGGCGGGTCGTCGGCCTGGTCGCGCATGGTGCGGTAAGGCTCCAGCCTTTCCCAGGCGCGCAGAAAAGGCTCTTCCAGATCCATCTTGTTGAGCGCGATGATGGGCGTGATGTGCGCCGCCTCGGCTGCAATCAGGGCGCGGGCCAGCTGTACCTCGCTGAACACCGGCTCGGCGGCAATCAGGATCAACAACTGGTCCAGGTTGGCGGCAAAGGTTTTGGTGCGAATGTCGTCCTGGCGGTAGAAGAGGTTGCGGCGCTCTTGCACTTTCTCGATCGTGCCTTCATCGCCTTGGCCTGGCGGCGGCGCAAGCCACAGCACCTGGTCGCCCACCACGGCCTGGCTTTTCTTGCCGCGCGGGTGGCAGATGCGGCGCTCGCCGTCCGGGGTTTCTACCACGCAGTGGCGGCCGTAGCTGGCCACCACCAAGCCGGTTTGCGCTTCGCCTTGCGCCGGGGCGCCGGGGCGCCGTCCATGTTTTGCCATAGGTAAGGGATTCAGGCCAGTTGCAGCAGGGCTTCGATGCGGCGGGCGCATTCAAAATCGGTGGCCGAGAGGCCGCCCACGTCGTGCGTGTTAAAGCGCACCACACAGCGGTTGTAGTGCACCGACAGGTCGGGGTGGTGGTCTTGCGTGTGGGCCACCAGAGCTACGCCGTTCACAAAAGCCATGGTTTCGTAGTAATTGGCAAAGCGGAAAGTTTTCTCGATGGCCACATCGGCACCATCGCCGCTCAGCTGCCAGCCGGCGATCTGGCTGAGTTGCGTCACCACTTCCGAGGCCGTGAGGGCGCGGCGCTTTTTTGTGGACCAGTCTTGTGTGGGCAGGTGGTTGTCAGTCATGGGGCCGATTGTTGCATGGGTTGCAGCTGCTGCATGTGGCTGATGCGCTCGACCGCAGGCGGGTGCGAGTAGTAATAGCGCACATACAGCGGGTCGGGCGTGAGGGTGGAGGCATTGTCCTCGTACAGCTTGAGCAGCGCTGATTGCAGGTCTTGTGCACGGGTTTGCTGTACGGCATAGGCGTCGGCCTCAAACTCGTGTTTGCGCGAGGATTGAGCCATCAGCGGTGCAATAAACCCGGAGAACACCGGAATCACCAGCAAAAACAGCAGCAGCGCCACCGCGTTGTTGGCCGCAGGCACGCCAGGCCGCATGTCGACCACCAGGCTGACGCCCAGCTGGGTGTAGAACCAGGCTTGCTGGCTGAGCCAGCCCAGCAGCGCAAAGCCCAGCAAGGTAATGGCAAACAGCGCCACCATGCGTTTGACGATGTGTTTGTGCTTGAAATGGCCCAGCTCGTGCGCGAGCACGGCATCTACCTCGTCGGCATTGAGCTTTTGCAGCAAGGTGTCAAAGAACACCACGCGCTTGCTGGCACCAAAACCGGTGAAGTAGGCGTTGGCATGGGCGCTGCGGCGGCTGCCGTCCATCACGAACAAGCCCTTGGCCGCAAAGCCGCAGCGCTGCATGAGCGCGGTGACGCGGGCCTTGAGCGATTCGTCTTCGAGCGGTTGGAACTTGTTGAACAGCGGCGCGATGAAAGCCGGGTAAATCACCATCAGCAGCAGGTTGAAGCCTACCCACACGGCCCAGGCCCACAGCCACCACCAGCGGCCGGCAGCGCCCATGAGCCACAGAATCAGCGCAAGCAGTGGCAGGCCGATGATGGCGCCCATGAGCGTGCCTTTGAGCAAGTCGCCCAGCCACAGCGCTGGCGTCATCTTGTTAAAGCCAAAGCGCTGCTCGATGACAAAGGTCTTGTAATAGCTGACGGGCAGGTCGATCAGTCCGCCAATCAGCGCAAAGGCGCCCACCAGCGCCAGTTGCTGCCACAGGCCCACTTTCATAAAGCTGTAGAGCCAGCCATTGAGTGCGTCCAGGCCGCCCAGCAAAGTCCAGCCCAGCAGCACGGCGGTGCCCAGTGCCAACTCCAGCAGGCCAAAGCGGGTATTGGCGATGGTGTAATCGGCCGCCTTCTGGTGCGCCGCCAGGCTGATGCGCTCGGCAAACAGGGCGGGCACTGCATTGCGGTGGGCGGCCACGTGGCGCATTTGGCGTGTGGCCAGCCAGAGTTTGAGCAGCACGCCCAGCACCAGCGCCGCGGCAAAAAGCAAGGTGAACAACAACGATAAGGTCACGAGTGGGGCTGTTGAAAATCAGGGAGCAAACAGTGTAGGGCATCGGCGACAATCGCCCGCATGCAAGACAAGAACACCCCTGACAGCGCCGAACAGAGCGCTCCGCAGCTGGCCAAATCGGACCTGAACCTGGTCTGGCTGGACTGCGAGATGACCGGCCTGAACCCCGAGGAGCACCGCGTGATCGAGATCGCGCTGGTGGTGACCGGCCCGGACCTGGCGGTGCGCGTGGAAGGCCCGGTGATCGCCATCCACCAAAGCGACGCGGAACTGGCCAAGATGGACGCCTGGAACCGCGGCACCCACGGCCGCAGCGGCTTGACCGAACGCGTCAAAGCCTCGACAGTGACCGAAGACGAGGCGCAAAAGGAAGTGCTGCGTTTTCTCAAGCGCTACGTGCCCAAGGGCAAGGTGCCAATGTGCGGCAACAGCATCGGCCAGGACCGCCGTTTTCTGGCCCGCTACATGCCGGAGCTGGAAGCGTATTTTCACTACCGCAATGTCGACGTCAGCACCTTGAAGGAGCTGGCCCGCCGCTGGCGCCCCGAGCTGGTGAGCGGCTTCAAGAAAGCGCAAAAGCACACGGCGCTCGCCGATGTGCATGAATCCATCGACGAGCTGCTGTACTACCGGGCGCAGTTTTTGCAGATGGCTGCGCCAGCGGCTCCGACAGTAGTTATTTGATGTCGAACTGGTTCAGCTGACAGGATTTCGCTTGCCAAGTTTGGCTACCCTCCGAGCCGCTGCCACCCTGGCAGGCACTGTTACCGGCGTGTCTGCACTCAGCGGGAGATGACCCGCCGCCGCTGCGGGAAAACCCGAAACGTGCGATAATCGCCGCTTCCCCACCAAACAGGTGGGCGATAAGTACATCTCCCTTCATTCTCTGGGCGTCCAGGCCGTGCGATTCGCAGCATGGCCGTTTTGAAGCAAGCCCACGGCACCTCGATTGGCCGATACCGTTTGATGGTTGATGTTTTTACAACCATGAACGGTCCGGGACTGCGTTGCGAAACGCGCAGCGGCCGGCCATTGCTATTTTTCAAAATGACGCAAGATATCCATCTGCAGGGCGAAGCCGCGCCTGCGCAAGACATTGTTGACGCTGAAACCCAGAACCTCGGCGTAGATTCCCCTGAACTGAACGAAGACGCTGCAGACGCCGTGATGGCTGAAGACGGCGCAGAAGCTGCTGTGGCCGACGAGCCCAACGGTTTCGTCGAACTGGGCCTGGCGCCCGAGCTGGTGCAAGCTGTCAAAGACCTGGGCTACACTCAGCCTACCGCTGTGCAAGAGCGCGCCATTCCGCTGGCCATGCACGGCGAAGGCGACGACCAGCATTTCACCGACCTGATGGTGTCGAGCCAAACCGGCTCGGGCAAGACGGCTGCTTTCCTACTGCCCGTTTTGCACACCTTGATCGAGCAACAAGCCGCCAATGCCGCCGCTGAGCGTGCCGAGCACGAGCGCCTGGTGGCCGAAGCCACTGCCCGTGGCGAGCAGCCACCCAAGCGCGCCAAGCGCAAGAACCCGCTGAGCCCACGCAATTTCAAGGCCGCTCAGCCCGGCGCTCTGGTGCTGTGCCCAACGCGTGAACTGGCTCAACAGGTGGCACACGATGCTATCGAACTGGTGCGCCACTGCCGCGGTCTACGCATTGCCAACATCGTCGGTGGCATGCCTTACCAGCTGCAAATTGCCAAGCTGCAAAACGCTGACTTGGTGGTGGCTACGCCCGGCCGTCTGCTGGATCTGCAGCGCTCGATGCAAGTCAAGCTCGACAAGGTGCAGTTTCTGGTGGTGGACGAGGCCGACCGCATGCTGGACCTGGGCTTTGCCGACGATCTGGCCGAAGTCAACCAGCTGACCGCCCAGCGCAAGCAGACCATGATGTTCAGCGCCACCTTTGCGCCACGCATCCAGCAACTGGCCATGCGCGTGATGCACGACAACGGCGCTGGCGTGAAGAAGCTGACCATCGATTCGCCCCAGGAAAAGCACGCCAACATCAAGCAAGTGCTGTTCTGGGCCGATAACTCGCAACACAAGCGCAAGCTGCTCGACCATTGGCTGCGCGATGCCTCGATCAACCAGGCCATCGTCTTTGCCTCCACCCAAGTGGAATGCGACGGCTTGGCCAACGATCTGCAGCAAGAAGGCTTCTCGGCTGTGGCGCTGCACGGCGCGCTGAGCCAAGGCCTGCGTAACCGTCGCCTGATGGCGCTGCGCAACGGCCAGGTGCAGATTCTGGTGGCCACCGATGTGGCGGCACGCGGTATCGACGTGCCCACCATCACCCACGTATTCAACTACGGCCTGCCGATGAAGGCCGAAGACTACACCCACCGCATTGGCCGTACCGGCCGTGCTGGCCGCTCGGGCCTGGCCATCACTTTTGCCGAGTTCCGCGACCGCCGTCGTGTGTTCGACATCGAGGCTTATACCAAGCAGCAGTTCAAGCCGGAAGTGATTCCTGGCATGGAGCCGACCCAGCGCTTCCCTGCTCGCAGCGAAGGCCCACGTGGTGGCCGTGGCGGCGACCGCGGTGGTCGCCCAGGCCGTGGCGGTGAGCGCCGTGGTTTTGGTGGCGAGCGCAGCTTTGGCGGCCGCCGCGATGGCGACGGTTATGGCCGCAAGTCCGGCTTTGGCGATAACGGTGGTAACCGCGGCGGCTTTGGCGACAACGGCGGTGCACGCCGTCCCGCATTCGGCGACAGCCCTCGCGGCGGTGATCGCCCACGTTTCGATCGCGACGATCGCGCCCCACGCTTTGAGCAACGCGCTGAGCGCGGTGGCGACCGCTTCCAAGACCGTGGCGGCGATCGTTTCCAGGATCGCGGCGAACGCGCTCCACGCCCAGAAGGCCGCAGCTTTGACCGCGCACCAGCCGGTCGCAGCTTCGAGCGTGGCGATCGTCCTGAGCGCAGCGGTGATCGCTTTGCCGACAACCGTGGCCCTCGCAGCGCAGGCCCCCGCCACGGCGGTGGCGATTTCGCGCCCCGCCGCCCAGGTGGCGCCGGAGAGAGCCGCTTTGGCGACCGGGGTGGTCGCCCTTACGCACCTGCTGGTGACCGTAAGCGCAGCGAACGTAGCCGCTGAGTGAGCGCAGCTGCGTAGCTGCTGTTTATGCCAAAAAATGGGCTTCCTGAGGGAGGCCCATTTTTTATGGTGCATCGCTTTATTCCGACTCTGGTTTTTGTCTTTTTAAGGCTGTTTTGCTAACTGGCGTTGGTGGCAATGCTTGCAGCTGCTGGCCGGGACTCGCCCCGGCAGGCGACTCACTTTCTTATCACACGATAAGAAAGTGAGCAAAGAAGCGTGCCCGCAGCCAGCGTCCCCGACCGCCCCGCGAAGCGGGGCAATCGGGGCAACCTGCGCTCACAGCAATTACCGGCGTGCGGCAAAACTCGCTGCGCGCTAAAGCGCTTCACTCAAACAGCTGCCGCAAGTCAGAGCACGAAGTTTGGCTGTCCTAGGGCAGCCAAACCGCCGGTAATTGCTGCGATCGCAGGCGCTGGCTGAAAGGGGTGGGGCATCCTGAACAGCCAACAGCCAACAGCCAACAGCCAACAGCCTGCGAGAACTGCGCCGGCTTAGGTCGCTGCCAGGGGGCGAGTGAGGCTGGATATTTTTTGAGTAGATGCTTTCGGTCGAGCGTGCCACTTGTGCGCGCGTGCTACCTCAGAGCTTGGCCGAATGGCGGCCAATATGGGGCCAGCGGTGGTGGAAGTAGATCCAGCTGCACAAACCCACCAGCATCAGGCAGACCGATGCAATGGCCAGGGCGATGGTGGAATCCATCACCAGTGGTGCCAGCACACCGGCGACCAAGCCGTTGGCCACGGAGGAGACCACGGCTTGCAGCGACGAGGCCAGGCCGCGGCGCTCGGGGTGCAGATCGAGCACCAGCAAGGTGACCACGGGCGTCATCAAGGCCCAGCCGAACGAATAGACGCCCACTGGCAGCAGTGCCCAAGCCGGGTGCGGCGGCAGCAGCAGATTCAGCAGCAGATAGGCGAACGAGGTCAGGAACATGATCAGAAAGCCGTGGCGCACCTGGCGCTTGGGGGGAATCTTGCCGGCCAGGCGGCCGCTGACCCAGGCGCCGGCCATGATGCCGCCAATGGTGCAGAGAAAAAACCAGAAAAACTGCGTGGGCTGCATCTTCATGTGCGTGCCCAAGAACGTGGGGGCCGACAGGATGTAGATGAACATGCCGTTGAAGGGCACGCCGCTGGCGGCGGCCAGCAGCAAAAAGCGCGGGCTGCTGCACAGCTGCCAATAGCCGTGCATCAGGTTTTTCACATCAAACGGCTGGCGCTTGGAAGGCGGCAGGCTCTCGGGCAGCAGGCGCCAGTTGTAGAGCCAGAGCAGGGCGCCAATCACGAACAGCAGCCAGAAGATGGACTGCCAGCTGGCGTAGGCAATCAAGGCGCCGCCGATCATGGGTGCAATGGCTGGCGCGATGCCGAAGTAGATGGTGATCTGGCTCATGACGCGCTGCGCCTGGGCGGGCGGAAACAGGTCGCGCACCACCGCGCGCGAGACCACGATGCCGGCGCCAGTGGTGCAGCCTTGCAGGGCGCGGAACAGGATCAATTGCTCCGGCGTTTGGGCCAGGGCGCAGCCCGCCGATGTCAGCGCAAATGCGGCCAAGCCCCAGAGCACCACCGGGCGGCGGCCGAGGCTGTCGGACAGCGCACCGTGGAACAGGTTCATGAAGGCAAAGCCGAACAGATAGGCCGAGAGCGTTTGCTGCATTTGCAGCGGTGATGCCTGCAGCGAGTGCGCAATGCCGTCAAACGCCGGCAGATAGGTGTCGATGGCGAAAGGCCCGAGCATGCCCAGCATCGCCAGCATGACGGCCAGCACCCACTGCGGTGTGGCGGAGGGCGGAGCGATCGGGCTGCGTTGGTCGTTCATAGCAAGCGCGCCACGCGCAGCTTGCGGGTGGCGTCAGAAAAGGCGAAAAAAAGATGGATGCGCTGGCGGGAGGCGCAAGAGGGCAGCGCTTGCCAGCAAAGAGACAAGCGCCAGAGCTTAGCGGAAACAACTGTGCTGTGCAGTCGCTCTGGTATGCGTGTGTGGCTGCTGCCCTACGTTGGCGGCTGCGGCAGGGTAGTGCCAGCGCCAGCGCCGGGTGAGCGCTGCGATCAAGCGGCCACTTCGTCGGGCAGCATGGCGGCAATGATGTCGAGCGTGTCGAGCATCTGGGCCGGGTTGCGCGGGTCGGCGCTGAGCACGGGCACCGCGCACTGCGGGTAGTTGGCCAGGCGCACCGTGAACATCTCTTGCTGCGCGGCCGATGCCGGGCGCGAGATCAGCACCACCACCGAGTGCAGGTTGGGCGCGCGAAAGCATTGTTGGATCAACGTTGCTGTTTGCTCCAGCGCGGCAGGCTCGTGGATGTCGACCATCACGATCGCACCAAAGGCCAGCGACAAGGCCCACTCGCGCACAAAGTCGTAGCGCTCCTGGCCGGGGCAGCCGTAGACCTGCAAGGTGTCGTTGTCGTCGAGCTTGATCTCGCCAAAATCCAGGCCCACCGTGGTGGTTTCCTTGGCGTGTGCCTGCTTGTCGAGGTTGGGCACTTCGCACTCGATCGTCAGGCTGCCGCACAGGCTGCGGATGGCGGTGGTCTTGCCGATGCCCATGGGGCCGAGCAGCACAATACGTTTGATGGGATGGTGCATGGCGCTGGCCTTCAGGTTGCGGTTTCGTTGCGGGATTGCCCGATCCAGCGGCTGAGCTGGCGGAACAGGCTGCGTGCCAAGCCGTTGCCGGCCGGTGCAGCGGCGGTGGCGGCAGGCGCTTGGATGGGTGCAGCAGGCTGGCTGGCGTTTGCGGGCAGGGCGGCGACGGCGGCTGTGTTCGGCGCTGTTTCCACCAGCACGCCTTTGCCGCGCAATACCTGCAACAGGCGCAGCAGCTCGGTGTGCTCCAGGGGGCTGCGCTCCCTCAGCTCTTGTAGGCTGCGCTCGCCTGAGATCAAGGAAGCCAGTACCTGTCGGTGGGCCTGGCCGGCCATGCTGCCGGTCAGCTGCGTCCAGCGTTTGATACGAAAGCGCGTGCCGGCGGCGGGCTCGGGCAGGGCATCGGTGGCAGCGGCAGGGGCTTCTTCCAGGGTCGTGGCCTTCAGAAAAACCGCATCCGCGTTTTTGATCTGCACGTCGTGCTGCGTCGTCATGCCTTGCTGGCGGCGGTTTTTCAGGGTTTCGCGCAGGCGCTTGCCGTGCGCTTGCAGGCTCATTTGCTCGAGCATCTGCGTCAGTCGCCCCACGCTGTAATCGGGCGGGAGCTGGCCGTCGATCTGGTGCGGCCACTGGGCGCGCAGCGCTTCGGCCTGGTCGTCATTGGCGATCAGCAGCACGCAGGCGTTGTCGGGCCGCTGGCTGATGGCGGTGGGCGCGCTTTGCGCGTCGATCACCCATAGCTCGGTGGCGGGCTTGGCGCTGCTGGCGGACTGGGTCTCGCGCCAACGCTTGGCGGCAACATCAAACAAATAGCTAAAGCGCAGTTGATGTGCTTCACTCAGGTGGGCCGCATGCAATATCAACTCGGACATAGAACTCTCTCCTGCCTAAAAACCGCCAGCCAGTCGCGGTAAGTGAGTGTTGACTGTGAACCCCTTGACTGACAGCGGGCTTGCATAGGTAGCTATTTTCAAATTCTGTAATCAGATGTCAATGAGTGGATTTAATAGTAACTATTAATTTGTTTAAACCACCCTCTGGTGCCCCTATGGCAAGCAGGGAAAACCCTGAATTAATAACAAATGTTTCTCTAAGCGTAGTGTATTTGATGTGGCGCAAAAACTTCAGGCGCTGGATGTCGGTCACCTGGGCGGCAATGCAGGCGCAAAAAAGCCACTCGCTGGAGTGGCTGGCGGTGGGGTGAGGCTGGTTTTCAGTGTTTGTGCTGATCGTGTGCTGCTGCGGGTGCCTCGGCCTTGCCGTGATTGTGGTTGGCAGCGCTGCTGGCGCCCAGAGCGCGGGCGGGTGCGGTCACGGCAATGCTTTCCTTGCTGCCGTCCTGGTGCACCACATCCAGCGTCAGCTCTACCTGGTCGCCGGCATTCAGCGGCTTTTTCAGGCCCATCAGCATGATGTGGTACGAGCCGGGTTTGAGGCTGACGGTCTGCTCCTTGGGCAGATCAATGCTGGGCACGGCGCGCATCTTCATCACATTGTCTTCCATGCGCATCTCGTGGATCTCGGTGCTGGCAGCAGCTTCGCTGCGTACGCCTACCAGCTTGGCGTTATCGCGCGCAGAGCGTAAATCCATAAAGACGCCGCTGGCCTGTTGCTGCGGCACGGTGGCGCGGGTCCAGGCGTTGCTGGCAGTCACTTGGGCAAATACGCTGGCAGAGCCGAGCAGGGCGAGGGAGGCAAGAACTGGGCGGAGCAAAGAAGCCATGGTGCAAAGAACGCCGCAACGGTGCGGGCGGCCAAAAAGAGGATGCGGTCCATTCTACAAACGGTGCTTTGCGACGCCAGCACCGAGGTCAAAAGCCCGGCTCGCCTGCCATGGCAAACCTTGGCGAGCATCAGTGTTCGGACGGGGTGTGTTGCTGGCAGGCCAAGACAAAAGAAAACGGCCTAGGCGGGTTGCCTAGGCCGTGAACCTTGGTATAAATGGTGGGCCCTGAGTGATTCGAACACTCGACCAACGGATTAAGAGTCCGCTGCTCTACCAACTGAGCTAAGAGCCCGAAACCATGCACTTTGCAGTGCTGGGTTTTCGTTGCTACCGGTGTCAGGCACCGATGGCTGGAATATGTGGTGGGCCCTGAGTGATTCGAACACTCGACCAACGGATTAAGAGTCCGCTGCTCTACCAACTGAGCTAAGAGCCCACATATTTCGCTGTCAGTGTTGTGCTGCAGCAAGCCTTGAATTATGCACCACTTTTTTCGCTACTCAGGGAAAACGTGGTCTTTGTTCTTTGTTTTTTGCGATCAGTGTCGGTGTCGAGAAAAGGAAAATGCTATCAATAGATGAGCTGTCAGGGCACTACTGTTAGAGTGAATGGCCGATTCCTCCGGTTTTTGTGGCACCAGAAAAATCGGCCCGCCCGCCTGCAGCAGCCCTGAGCGCATCAGGGTTACATCAGCAGATGCTCGCCCTGGTTATCGCCACCCAAGATCACGTAGTTCACCTTGCGAATATCCATGAGCTTTTTGCCGCCCGAGTAGCTAATCGACGATTGCACGTCTTGCTGCATCTCGGTCAGGGTGTCGGCCAGCTTGCCCTTGACGGGCTCCAGAATGCGCTTGCCCTCGACGTGCTTGTACTCGCCCTTGTTGAAATCGCTGGCCGAGCCGTAGTATTCCTTGAACAGCGCACCATCCACCTCAACGGTGTTGCCGGGCGACTCTTCGTGGCCGGCGAACAGCGAGCCGATCATGACCATGGTGGCGCCAAAGCGGATGCTCTTGGCGATGTCGCCATGGCTGCGGATACCGCCGTCGGCAATGATCGGTTTGGTGGCCACGCGGGCGCACCACTTGAGCGCTGACAGCTGCCAGCCGCCCGTGCCAAAACCGGTCTTGAGCTTGGTGATGCAGACCTTGCCTGGGCCGATGCCGACCTTGGTGGCGTCCGCGCCCCAGTTTTCCAGGTCGATCACTGCTTCGGGCGTGCCCACATTGCCGGCAATCACAAAGGCCGCGGGGATCTTGGCCTTGAGGTACTGGATCATGTTCTTCACGCTATCGGCATGGCCGTGCGCGATGTCGATGGTGATGTACTCGGGGCACACGCCTTCGGCCACAAAACGGTCCACCGTGTCGTAGTCGGGTTGTTTCACGCCCAGCGAGATCGAGGCAAACAGGCCTTGCGCTTGCATCTGCTTGGTGAAGGCCAGGTTGTCGATGTCAAAACGGTGCATCACGTAGAAGAAACCGTTTTGCGCGAGATAGGTGCAGATCTTCTCGTCCACCACCGTCTTCATATTGGCCGGGACGACCGGCAGCTTGAAGCTGCGCTCGCCCAGCGTGACGCTGGTGTCACATTCCGAACGGCTTTCCACACGGCACTTGCGTGGCAGCAGAAGAATGTTGTCGTAGTCGAAGATTTCCATTTGATTCCAAGCTCCATAAGAGGTCGCTGCGAACCATTTCGCAACGATGGGGCGCTTGGCTTGGAGACCGGTTTTGCGAGCCTGCCGCGCAACGGGGCAGGCCAAAACTGTTGGCACAGACACAAAAAAACCGGGTCACAAGAAACTTGGGCCCGGTGATTGATTCTATACCAATCGCTTGCCGCAGCCGCATACCGGCAAGCAAATAGAGGTTATCTGCTTTAGCGCATGGTTTTGCGTGCATCCGTGCGGGCGGAATCGGAGAATGAATGGGCTGCGGCGGCGCGGGCGCTATCTCCTGGGGCCCAGGCTTGGCGGGGCAAACTTTCTACAATGGCGCCATGGATTCGAATGATTTGTTTGCCGCGCCGCCTGCTGGTGATGCGCAGCATTTGCCCTTGCTCAACGGGCTCAATGACGAGCAGCTGGCCGCTGTGACGCTGCCCGCTGGCCACGCACTGATTCTGGCGGGCGCGGGCTCGGGCAAAACGCGGGTGCTCACCACGCGCATCGCCTGGTTGCTGCAGACCGGCCGCGCCACGCCGGGTGGCATTTTGGCGGTCACCTTCACCAACAAGGCCGCCAAGGAAATGCTTACGCGCCTGTCCACCATGCTGCCTATCAATGTGCGCGGCATGTGGATTGGCACCTTCCACGGCCTGTGCAACCGCATGCTGCGGGCGCATTACAAATCGGCCAACCTGCCGCAGGCTTTTCAGATTCTGGATACGCAAGACCAGCTCTCGGCCGTCAAGCGCCTGTGCAAGCAGTTCAATGTGGATGAGGAATCGCTGCCGCCCAAGCAGTTGCAGTACTTCATCAGCGGCTGCAAGGAAGAAGGGCTGCGCCCGGCCGATGTGCAAGCCCGCGATATGGCCGAGCGCAAAAAGGTGGAGCTCTACCAGCTGTACGAAGAGCAGTGCCAGCGTGAAGGTGTGGTGGATTTTGGCGAGCTGATGCTGCGCAGCTACGAGCTGCTGCGCGACAACGCGCCCATCCGCCAGCACTACCAGCACCGCTTCCGCCACATTCTGGTGGACGAGTTCCAGGACACCAACCGCCTGCAGTACCTGTGGCTCAAACAGCTGGCGGGCGATGTGGTGGGCGGCCAGTTCCAGTCGAGCTCCAGCGTGATTGCGGTGGGCGATGACGACCAGAGCATCTACGCCTTCCGCGGTGCGCGCGTGGGCAATATGCAGGATTTTGTGCGCGAGTTCGATGTGCGCCAGCAGATCAAGCTGGAGCAGAACTACCGCAGCTACAGCAATATTCTGGACAGCGCCAATGCGCTCATCAGCCACAACAGCCACCGTCTGGGCAAGAACCTGCGCACCGACCAGGGGCCGGGCGAGCCGGTGCGGGTGTCGGAATCGGTGACCGATCTGGCCGAAGCGCAGTGGATGGTGGACGAGATCAAATCGCTGATCAAGAGCGACGGCATTCCGCGCAGCGAGATTGCCGTGCTCTACCGCAGCAATGCGCAAAGCCGTATCTTGGAAACCAGCTTGTTCAACGCGGGTGTGGCGTACCGTGTGTATGGCGGCTTGCGCTTTTTTGAGCGTGCCGAAATCAAGCACGCGCTGGCCTATTTGCGCTTGCTGGAGAACCCGCACGACGACACCAGCTTCATGCGCGTGGTGAACTTTCCGCCGCGCGGCATTGGCGCCCGCACCATGGAGCAATTGCAAGAAGGCGCGCAAGCGGCTGGCTGCTCGCTGTACGACGCAGTGACCACGGTGGCTGGCAAAGCCGGCACCAAGCTGCAGTCTTTTGTGGCGCTGGTCGATGTGCTGCGCGAAGAAACGCAAGGCAAAACCTTGCGCCAGACCATCGAGCAAATGCTGCAGGCCAGCGGCCTGATCGAGCACTATCAAAGCGAGAAAGAAGGCGCGGACCGCATCGACAACCTGGGCGAGCTGGTGACGGCGGCCGAGAGCTTTGTCACACAAGAAGGCTTTGGCAAAGATGCGGTGGCGATCCCGGTGGACGAGCAGCAGGCGCTGGGCATTCCTGGTTCCGGCCAAAGCCCGGTCAGCCAAGGGCTGGACCCGGATGCACCGCTGCTGGATGCGCCCTTGGCCGATGCACCTGCCGCTGGCGCGACTGCTGCCAACGGCGCCGTGCCTTTGATCAACCCGGACACGGGCGAAACCCTGTCGCCGCTGGTCGCTTTCCTCACCCATGCGGCGCTGGAGGCGGGCGACAACCAGGCGCAGGCCGGCCAAGATGCCGTGCAGCTGATGACGGTGCACGCCAGCAAGGGGCTGGAGTTTGATGTGGTCTTCATCGCCGGGCTGGAAGAGGGCCTGTTCCCGCACGAGAACGCGATGAGCGATATGGGCGGCCTGGAGGAAGAGCGCCGCCTCATGTACGTGGCCATTACGCGGGCGCGCAAGCGGCTGTACTTGTCCACATCGCAAACGCGCATGCTGCACGGCACCACGCGCTACAACGTGCGCAGCCGTTTCCTCGACGAGCTGCCCGAAGAAGCGCTGAAGTGGCTCACGCCCAAGCACTCGGGCTTTGGCAGCGGCATGGGCAGCCTGGCTTTCAACGCTGGTGCTGGCGGTGCGCGCAATGCGGGCGGTGGCTGGAATGCGGACAAGTCGATGAGCATGTGGGGCAAGACGCCCGTGCCTGCACAAAAGGCCGAGCCGGCGCACGGCATCAAGGTAGGCGCCCAGGTTTTCCACAACAAGTTTGGCGAAGGCAAGGTGCTCGCGGTAGAAGGCACGGGCGACGATGCGCGTGCGCAGGTGCATTTCCCGCGCCACGGCACCAAGTGGTTGGCTTTGGCGGTGGCCAAGCTGACGGTGGTGTAAACGCGGCGCTCCATCCGCTGCCGACCTGAAAACTAACACCCGCTGTCCCTGCTTCAGTTGCAGGGGGCAGCGGGTGTTTTTTATTGCTGGTTCAGCTTGTCAGCGCGCTATCAGGCCTTGCGCAGTTTTTGGCGATAAGCCAGCAGCGCCACCGCCAGCGCCGTCAGCAACAGCATCCAGCGCGAATCCACGGGCACCGGCGTTGGCGCGGGCGTTGGCACCACGGGCGGCGTGGCTTCGGTGATGTTGACTGCGCTGTTGGCCGCATTGTTGCTGGGGCGGGCATCGCGCGTATCGGATTTGGCGGTGGTGGTGAGAATCACCGTGCCGGGCGCCTCGGCCTTGAACTTGGTGGTGCAGGTAAAGACCGCGCCCACCTGGAACTGTGCTACCGGCTGTGCAGGCGTGCAGACCGTGGTGGCGCCGGCGGGTGCGCCGGTTACCGTGCAAGTGGCGTTGACGCCGTAGTCCGTGCCCAGGTTGGTGCAGGTGGTGACTACGCTCACCTCGTCGCCCACCTTCACGTTCTGCACGGTGGCGCCAGTGGCTGCCATGTCGGCCGAGACCACGGGCGACGAGTACGAGCAGCTGTCGCAATCACCCGTGTCGCTGGCGACCGTGTTGACAATGGTGGACTTGAGCACAGGCCGCACCACTTCCATCGTGAAGTGCACCACCGTATTGCCGTTGGCGGGGATGCTCACGGTTTGCTCGCAGGTGCTGGCTTCGGTGCTGCAAGTGGCCGTCCAGCCTTCGTTAACGCCAATGTATTTGGCGCCATGCGGCACGGTTTCGGTCAGCTTGGTGCTGCCTGCGGTTCCGCCTGCATTGCTGACGGTGATCTGGTAATCGAGCTTGTCACCCGCACGCAGCCGCTGGTTGGCTTTGGCTGGCACGCCGTTGATGGTGAGCAGGGTCTTGGCGGTGTCTATGTCGGCAGGCGCGCGCACTTCCAGCGTAGCGTTGGCCGGCGCGGTGTTGCTGGCGCCTTCGGCCGTGCGCACATTGCCGGCAGGAATCGTGTTCGGGTAGGTGCCCACGGTGCTCGATGCCACCAGCCATTTGAGCTGGCATTCCGCGCCCGCAGCCAGCGTGCCGCCGCTCAGTGTGAGCGTGCTGCCGTCGGAGCTGAGCGTGCCTTCGCAGGTGTTGCCTGCCATGTCGCCCTGCGTGTGCAAACCGGCGGGCAAGGTGTCGGTCAGGCGCAGGCCGGTCAGGTTCACGCTGGAGTTGGCATTGCTGACGGTGATGGTCAGCAAGCTGGCGCCTTGGGTGCTGATGACGGTGGGCGAGAAGCTCTTGCGAATGCTTACTGCCGGCGCCTCAGTCTGGGTTTTGGCGTTGGTGCAGCTGTAAGGCGTGGTGTTGCAGTCCGGGCCGGGCGTGCCAGGGTCGTTGCTGCCCGAAGGGCTCGTTGACGCATAGTTGGTGGCTACACCCAAGCCGGTGGCCACGGCCCGGATCGTGAACTGGCCTGTGCCGTTGGCCGCCACCGGTGCTGCCAAGGTGCAGCTGAGCAAGGCACCGGGCGCGCTGGGCAGGCCGCTGCAAGTGGCGCCGCTGGCCGACAGCGCTTTGACATTGGGAGGCAACTGATCCGCCACGACGGCGCTGGCAATGGCGCTGGGCAGCCCGTTGGTGAGCGTCAGCGTGTAATCAAACTCCTGGCCCACTGTCACTTTGGCCGGCGCGGTTTTTTGTACGCTGGCTTGTGCCGTGCTGTGGCTGATCAAGCTGCTGGTGTTGTTGTCCGGGTTCAGGTCTTGGGTGGTGATGGTGGCGGTGTTTTCGATGCTCAGCGCATCGGCTGCCGCCGTGACCGTGAAGGTGTAGCTCAGGTAGCTGCCTTGGGTGGGAGCAAGCGCAGGATCGCCCGCCGTGTTGTTGACTGGCAAGGCGCCCGTGGTCATGACCCAGGCCTTGTCGACATTGGACATGGAGCCGCAGGCTGCCGAGCCAGAGGCGGTGCAGGTAGGCGGGCCATCCAAAGTAACGTTGTCAGGCAGTTGGTCGGCCACCGGGATGTTGCTGGTAGCCGTTGGACCGTAGTTCCAGACCTTGATGGTGTAGCTGAGTTTGCCGCCAGGTGCGAATTGCGCCGGGCCGGTTTTGTTGATGCCCAGATCGGTGGGGGCTGTGGCGCAACTCGCATAGGACTCGGGCCGCGACGGATCGAGCAGATTGGCCGCAGGGATGATGACGCCACTCGTGCTGCCCGGCGTCAGCCAGCGCATGCGCAGAAAGTTCAGATCGCCGCGGTTGTTCCAGTACACGCGCATGGCGTAGCAGCTGTTGTCTTGCGTGGCGATGAAGTTGCCCGGCACATTGGGGTAGCTGTTGGGCGAGGTGTAGGAGGCCAGTTTGCCGACCGGCACGTTGTAGTCGAAGTTGCGGTAGTTGCTGGCGTCGTCGGCCGAGAAATTGGTGGAGAAGTCGATCTGCAGATCGTCATCGTGGCTGGCCTGGAAGGTGTAGCTGCCCGCTTGGGGAAATTGCACCAGCGCATAGATCACGCGGCCCTGGATCTGGGTCTGGCAAGCTTCGGAATTGGGGAAGTTGCGGTTGCACAGCTGGGGAGAGGCGTTGGTCCAATCGATGTTGTCGAGCGATCCCGAGGTGGCGATGTTTTGTTGGTCCGCAGCAAACTGGATCAGGTTGTTGAGCGCCTTGTTGCCCTCGTTGTTGTTGTAGTTGGGCGTGATCAGCGTCGGGTTGCCGGGGATATTGATTTGGCCGCGAAAGTTGTCAAAGATGACCGTGGCTTGCGCCAGGCCGCCCAGCGCGAGCAGGCCGCAGGCCAAAGCCAAACGGCTGAAGTGGCGCGGCTTGTGCAGGGCGTGCAGGCTGGGCGCAGAGGCGGAAACAGGCGTAGTGACTGGCAGCATGGTCAGGTACCGGTGGGCCGCAGGCAGCCAGCGCCATCTGCAGCAAAAGCAAGCGCAAAGCTATGGCGACCAGGGACGGCGCTTGCACAATGCCGTTCCAGATGCAGCGACCGCCCCGGGCTGGGACGGGTCGACTTGGCAAGCGAATTTTCTGCACAGGCAGCAGCTACGCGGGCTGGGAGGCTGAGGGAAGCCGCCAACAGGGTGCCAGACGTGGTTCCGGTGCCCTGGAGCAATGATGGCGTGGCCTTTTGCCGCGCGCAACGGCCTCTGAACGTTTGGGAAAGCACGACACCCTCTGGCTTACTGGAGCCGCTGACAAAGCACATGGGGCTGGATGGCAAGGTTTTGCGCTGTTGGCTGACAAGGCAAATAACAACAGCTGCAAGCGCTAAGTGAGTGCCTGCCTCTATTAGCCCTACTGCTGCGATAAATAGTTGCGCAAGATACTATATAGGCCAATCCGGTGCCCTGTCCAGGCGCTCCTGCTGGCAGCAGTCAGCGGTGAAGGCAGCTATTTCCCGCAATGCGCACGCCTGTGCACAGGGGCCGTACAACGAAAGCCCTATGCCGCCCATGCCAGACACTACCGCCAACGCCGAAGCAATACGCCGCCACCAAGCCATGCTGCAACTGCTGTCGCAACGCCAGTTGCGTGACAGCCTGAGCCTGACATCGCCGCCGTCGTTCCGTATTTCTCTGGTAGCGGCTTTGCAGTCGGCCTTGGCGGTGCTGGTAGCGATCTTGATGGCGCGGCTCTCGCCCTGGCCACACTTAGTGGGCTTTCCCGCCTTGGGCGCATTGGCCGCCTTGTTTGGCCGCTTTGCGCCCATGGAGATGCGCATGCGCATCGTGGCCGTTTGCGCCGGTCTGTTGACCGCTGGCGTGCTGCTGCCATCACTGGTGTCGCTGGCCGGCGCTCCGCAGTGGGCCATGATGTTGGTACTGGCGCTGATTGCCGGTTTGTCGACCCTCATCGTCAGCCACTGGGTGTTGGGTGGGCCGGGCGCCGTCATCATTGTGTTTGCCACGGGCGCTTCGCTGGCGCCGGTAACGGGTGTGGATACGGTGGTGGAACGTACGCTGGGCACCTTGGCCGGTGGTTTGGCCGCCTGCCTGGTGTGTTGGGCTACCGATTGGTTGCGCCGCGTGGAGCTGCCGCGCATCCAGCTGCCCAAGCCTGTAGCGCCACCGCTGAAGGCCGAGTTGGTGGCCGCCGGCCGCATTACGGTGGGCGCCGGGCTTGCAGCCGGTATTGCCTACGCCGCTGGCTGGCACCACCCTTCATGGGCCGCCATTGGCGCAACGGCGGTGATGCAAGGCGGGCATCTGCACATCACCATGAACCGCGCACTGCAGCGCATGGCCGGCACCGTGGTGGGGGCGCTGCTGGTGGGCCTGATCCTGGCGCAAAACCCTTCGTTCTGGTGGATTGCGCTTTGCATCATCGTCTTCCAGTTCGTCACCGAGCTGATCATTGGCTACAACTACGCGCTGGGCCAGATTACCGTCACGCCGATGGCGCTGCTGATGACCTACCTGGCCTCACCCGCCGCCGGCGCCAGCATGCCGCTGGAGCGGGTGATGGATACCATCTTGGGCGCCGCGCTGGGCATTGTGTTTGCGGTGCTGTTCTCCTCGCTGGACGATCGGGCTTATCTGCGCAAGCTGCACCAAAAAGCATAAAGGCCAGCGCTGCAGAGCAGGCGCTGGCCTTTATCGAGAAAGCTGTGAGGCTCAGAAAGTATTGTCTGGCGGCAGTGCTTGCGGCGCTTCAAAACAGTCGCGGAAGCTGAACATCACCGAAGTCAGAAACATGGCGGCCAGCGCCATGGAGCCGGCAATCGCCAAACCGGCGGCGGCCCAACTGCCCAGCAAGCTGCCCAACAAGGCGCTGACGAGCGCAAAAGCAATGCCAAAGCCTATGCCTACCGCCATCCAGGCCAGGCCGTAGAGCGTGAATGCGCCGATGTTGCGTGTGCAAGCCACCATGCTGAAAAACACCGCCTTGATGGCCGGCACACGGTGCCAGTAAATCAGGCCGGGTGCGTGCCAAAACAGCATGGACAGCGGCACATAGAGCAGCAAGGTGGCGAACATGGCGCGCTGGAACTGTGGCTGCATCACGATCTCGGGCGTGAGCTTGCCGCCCACCAGGTTGAGCCTGGCGAATTCGCCGCCGTCGAACAATGCCGAAAAGCCCAGCACCAGCAAGAAAGACAGCGCATAGAACACGCCCAGCGTGATGAAGGCATTGCGGCGCTCGGGTTCCAGGCGCAGCGCCTGAAGCACCTTGGGCAGCGTGGGGCGCTCGCCTTGCACGGTGAGCGCGGTGCCCAGCATCATGCACAAGGTGGTCACCGGCAGCAAAGCCAGCGCCACAAAAGTGCCGGCGACCGGGATCACGCCAATGAGCGACAGCACCATCATGGTCAGGAAAAACAGCGAGGTCAGTGCCAGCGGTTGTTTCCAGAAGGTCTTGATGCCGTCCTGCACCCAGGCGACGCCCTGGCGGGCGGTGGCAAAACGAAGTTTCATGCGCAAAGCAGGCTGCCGCAGCACGGCGGCAGCATGGAAGAAAAGGGGATGGCCGACTGTAACCCATGCCCGCAAGGGGCAGGGGCGCGTGAGGAAATTGCGCGCAGGGCGATCTCAGGCCAGCGCAAACGGTGTGGCGAGGCGCGCGCGCAGTACGCGCTCGAAATGCGTCGGGTCGTGCGGCTTGAGCATGGAGGCTTCGCGTGGCAGGTAAAAATCCCACAGGCGCGATACCCAAAAGCGCAGCGCGCCGGCACGCAGCATGGCGTTGAGCAACTGGCGCTCGGCGGCCACCAGCGGGCGCACGGCCTGGTAGGCGGCCAGCAAGGCGTCGGCGCGGGCCTTGTCGATGACGCCGGTGGCCAAATCAATACACCAGTCGTTGATGACCACGGCCAGATCGAACAAGAAAGTATCAACACCGGCAAAGTAGAAGTCGAAGATGCCGGTCATCTCTTCGCCTTCGAACATGGCGTTGTCGCGGAACAGATCGGCGTGCACCGGGCCGCGCGGCAAGGCGGTGTAGGCCGACGACTCGGCAATATGGTTCTGGTAGGCCAGCTCGCTTTTCAGCAGCTCGGCCACCTCGGGCTCCAGATAGGGCAGCACCACGGGCACCGTCTCGTTCCACCAGGGCAGGCCGCGCAGGTTGGGCTGCTGGCGTGGGAAATCCTGCCCTGCCAGGTGCATGCGCGCCAGCATGCCGCCCAGCGACTGACAGTGCGCCACTTGCGGTGCCAGCTGGCTTTTGCCTCGCAGCTTGTTGACGATGGCTGCCGGCTTGCCTTCGACCTGCAGCAGAATGTCGCCGGTCTTGGCGTCGGCCTGCGGATCGGGCACCGGCACGCCGGCCTGCGCCAGGTGCTTCATCAGGTATAGGTAAAAAGGCAACTGGTCGGCGCGCAGGCGCTCGAACAGGGTCAGCACATACTTGCCCTGGTCGGTGGTCAGAAAATAGTTGGTGTTTTCAATACCGCCTTCAATGCCGCGCAGCGACACAAAAGCGCCCAGCGGAACGCGTTGCAGCAAGGCTTTGGCAGCCTTTTCGGATACTTCGGTGAAAACAGCCATGGCGGGTCGGTGAACTCAACAAAAACAAAGCCAGCTGGCGCCGGTGCCAGGCTGGCTGTGTGGCCTGCGGCAGGGCGCCGGCAGGGATCAAAGGGCCAATTATCGCAAGTCTGGGCGCGGCCCGGTATTTGCTGCAGCGCGCTGCTCAGAAATTGCCGATATTCCAGACGCGCTTTTTGCTTTGGGTTTCGCCAAAACCATCGGGGCGGCTGCGGGCGCCGTCGGTGGGCTTGACCTCGTAAGCCGGCATATTGCCCACCTTGGGCTGCACGTGGATGCTCTGGGTTTGGCCACCAATGCGCATTTCGTCGATGCGGCTGCCCGCGTCTTCGACGTGGATGCGCTCGGCCTTCTGGTTGTGGCGGTCGTTGGGCTGGTTGGACGAGCCTTCAACAGCTGCTGGTGCCGTGGCCGCAGGGGCGGGTGCAGCCGCTTCGGCAGCAGGCTGCTGGGCCCAGACGGGCGCAGCCAGGCCCAAGGCCAGGGCGAACAAAGTGGGGGTTATAGCGCGCATCTGTCCATTGTAGTTTGTCCCCTGGCCTTTGCGTAGCGGGCACAATGTCAATATGAGTAATCCTCCCACACTAGTGCTGGTGGACGGTTCCAGCTACCTGTACCGTGCCTACCACGCCATGCCCGATCTGCGCGCCGTACCGGGCGATCCCAACAGCCCGGCGACCGGAGCCATCCGCGGCATGGTGAACATGATGCAGGCGCTGCGCAAGGACGTGCAGGCCGACTACGCGGTCTGTGTGTTCGACGCCAGCGGCCCCACCTTCCGCGACACCATGTACAGCGAGTACAAGGCCACGCGCTCGCCCATGCCAGACGATCTGCGTAGCCAGATCGAGCCCATCCACGAGGTGGTGCAGCTGCTGGGCTGGAAAGTGGTGGCCGTGCCCGGTGTGGAGGCCGACGACGTGATCGCTACGCTGGCGCAGACCGCAGCAGCGCAGGGCGTGCAGGTCATCGTCTCCAGCGGCGACAAAGACTTGAGCCAGCTGGTGAACGAGCATGTCACCATCATCGACACGATGAACGGCAAAAAGCGCGACGTCGCCGGCGTGACCGCCGAGTTTGGCGTGCCGCCCGCGCTGATGGTGGATTACCAGGCCCTGGTGGGCGACACGGTGGACAACGTGCCAGGCGTCACCAAGGTCGGCCCCAAAACCGCGGCCAAGTGGCTGGAGGAATACGGCTCGCTCGACCGTCTGGTCGAGAACGCCGCCAACATCAAAGGCGTGGCCGGCCAGAACCTGCGCGACGCCATTGCCAGCGGCCAATTGGCGCTGAGCCGCCAGTTGGTGACAATGAAGACCGATTGCGATCTGGCCGATTACATCAGCGGCTTGCCCAAGCTGGAAAACATTACCTTGGCCGAGCCCGACAACGCGGGGCTGGTGCCTTTCTACGAGAAATACGGTTTCAAGGGCCTGGCGCGTGCGCTGGGCTCCGTGGCTGCCGAAGCTGCGCCCAAAAAAGCGGCTTCGGCCCAAGGCGGCCTGTTTGACGCCGAAGACGCGGTGACCACCGAAATAGCGGTGGAAGCGCAGCAGCGCGATGTGGTCTACCACACGATTTTGAGCACCGAGCAGCTCGATGCCTGGCTCGCCAAGATCAACGCCGCCGAGCTGACCGCGATCGACACCGAAACCGATTCGCTCGACGAAATGGTGGCGCAGATTGTCGGCATCTCGTTCAGCGTGAACGTGGGCGAGGCCGCTTACATTCCGCTGCGCCACGAAGGTATCGATGCGCCCGAGCAGCTCGATCTGACCGAGGTGCTGGCCAAGCTCCAACCCTGGCTCGAAGACGGCAGCAAGAAAAAACTGGGCCAGCACGTCAAATACGACCAGCATGTGTTCGCCAACCACGGCATCACCGTGCGCGGTTATGCGCACGACACCATGCTGCAAAGCTATGTGCTGGAGGCCGACCGCCCGCACAACCTCACCAGCCTGGCGCTGCGCCACACCGGCCGCACTGGCATCAGCTACGAAGACCTGTGTGGCAAGGGCAAGAACCAGATCCCATTCGCGCAAGTGCCGGTCGACAAAGCCGCGGCCTACAGCTGCGAAGACTCGGACCAGACGCTCAACGTGCACCAGGTGCTGTGGCCGCGCATCCAGGCCAACACCGGTCTGACGCACATCTACGAGCTGGAAATGCAAACCAGCGAAGCGCTGTTCCGCATCGAGCGCAATGGTGTGAGCATTGACGCCGGCGAGCTGGCGCGGCAAAGCAACGATCTGGGCAAGCGCATCTTGGAGCTGGAGAACGAGGCCTACGAGATCGCCGGCCAGCAGTTCAACTTGGCCAGCCCCAAGCAGCTGGGCGAAATTTTCTTCGACAAGCTCGGCCTGCCCGTGGTCAAGAAAACCGCGACCGGCGCCCGCAGCACCGACGAAGAAGTGCTGGAAAAGCTGGCTGAGGATTACCCGCTGCCGGCCAAGATTCTGGAGCACCGCAGCCTGTCCAAGCTCAAGGGCACGTACACCGACAAGCTGGCGCAAATGGCGCTGCCGTCCGACGGCCGCGTGCACACGCACTATGCGCAAGCCGTGGCGGTGACGGGGCGCCTGTCCAGCAACGACCCGAACCTGCAAAACATCCCTGTGCGCACGCCCGAAGGCCGCCGCATCCGCGAAGCTTTTGTGGCGCCCGCCGGCAAGCTTATCGCCAGTGCCGATTACTCGCAGATCGAGCTGCGCATCATGGCGCACCTGAGCGGCGATGAAGCTTTGCTCAACGCCTTCAAAAATGGCCTTGACGTGCACCGCGCCACCGCTGCCGAAGTGTTTGGCGTGCCGGTGGACCAGGTCAGCAGCGAGCAGCGCCGTTATGCCAAGGTCATCAACTTTGGCCTGATCTACGGCATGAGCAGCTTTGGCCTGGCCAAAAACCTGGGCATAGAAACCAAGGCGGCTGCCGCCTACATCGACAAGTACTTCCAGCGCTACCCCGGCGTGAAGCGCTACATGGAGCAGACCGTGGAGCTGGCGCACGCCCAAGGCTATGTGGAGACCGTGTTCGGCCGCCGCCTGGTGCTGCCCGAGATCAACGGTGGTAACGGCCCGCGCAAAAAAGCGGCCGAGCGCGCCGCCATCAATGCGCCCATGCAGGGCACCGCGGCCGACCTGATCAAAAAAGCCATGGTCGCCGTGCAAGCCAAGCTCGACGCAGAAAAGCCCCAGGTCAAAGTCATCATGCAGGTGCACGACGAACTGGTGTTCGAGCTGCCCGAGGCCGACCAGGCTTGGGTGAAGGCCGAGATTCCCGCGATCATGGCCGGTGTGGCCGATCTGCATGTGCCGCTGCTGGCCGAAATCGGCTTTGGGCCCAACTGGGAGAAGGCGCACTAAGCGCTTTCTTGCGACAGCGCCATGCACCCGGCCCAGCTCACCGCCATCGGGTTTGCGCTGCTGGGCTGCGTTCCGGCGCTGGCGGCAGAGCCAGCTGCCACGCACACGTTGGCGCCTGTGCCACCGACAGGCATAGAGACCTGCCTGGCCCTGGACCAGAAGCAACGCGATTGGCCAACGCCGCAAGCCTGTGCCGCGGCGGGGCCGCATGGCCTGATGCCCAAACAAGACGGCATGCCGAGCACGCGGCCGCTCGCCTACGAAACCGTGGGAGACCACCCCTTGACGTCCTGTGTGCGCGACCGGGTGTCTGGCCTGGTGTGGGAAGGAAAAACCGACAGCGGCACGCTGGAAGCCTTGTTCCAGACACCTAACCCGAAAGCCCCCGGCACTCTGATCGAGACCTTTGGCCCGCACAACGAGCCAGCGCCGGGCAGCCGCGCCAATACCGACGCCTATTCCTACTGGGGCGATGCCCGGCCGGGCGAGGCCATGGCCTATGTGGCGCAGGTGAATGCCATGCGGCTGTGCGGCTTTGGCGACTGGCGTCTGCCCACGGTGGCTGAATTGCAGGGCCTGGTGGACCTGGGCCGGGCTGCGCAGATGCTGTTTGGGCGGCGGACTATACAGCCCGCAGTCGATACCCGTTGGCTGCCCAACACCGTGCAAGGCAATTATCTGAGTGTCGAGCCGCTGGACGACCGTCGCATGTGGTGTGTGAACTTTGGCACCGGTGCGGTCATCGGCTGCCAGCGCATCATGGGCCCCAAGACGGCGCCGATTTTTGTGCGCCTGGTGCGTGGCGCGGAAGCGCCGAACACCGGCCGTTGGCAGGCTGCAACCGACGAACGCGGCAAAGCCGGTGGCGTAGTGGAAGACCGCCTCACCGGCCTGGTGTGGCGCCGCTGTGAAGAGCCGCAAGTCTGGAATGGTGAGCTGTGCCGAGGTACCGCCCAGAGCTACGACTATGTGCAAGCCTTGCAGCGCGCCGGCCAGCAAAAGGGCTGGCGCTTGCCGACCATCAAGGAGGTGAACACGCTGACTGAGCGCTGGTACAAAAAACTGGAGCTGCCCGCCAGCGGCTTCTTGCCACCTGGCACTGGCGGCCCGTGGCTGCGTGCGGGTTACTGGTCGGCCAGCGTGTGCGCCAGCAAGCCGAAAACGGACACCGCCTACGCCTTTATCCGTGGCTGGGCCTTGGGCGACAACGGCAATGTCTTCTGTGAGACACGCACCGAGCTGCACGGCGTGCGCTTGGTGCGCGAATGAGCGGGGCGCTGGTGTCAGCAAGTCTTGCGGAGGCGTGAGATGGTGGCATGCGCTGCTATACGCACTGCGTTGCTGCATTCAGCGGCTGCGTCTATATCCACTATTGCAACTGTGTCGCAATAAGCTGCTACCATTCGCCGCTCACCATCTGGGCGCTCGGCCCGGTGTAACGGATACCCCCAAATGACTTTGATCGCAATCGTGCTGGCCACTTTGGCAGCCGGTCTGGGCAGCGTGTGGATTGCTGCCGCCTTGATGCGCAGCGGCATTGGCCGCGAAGGCAGCCGCTTTGGCGCGCAGCATTTGCTCAGCCTGGCGGCAGGTGCCTTGCTCGCCACCGCTTTTGTCCACCTGCTGCCCGAGGCTTTTGAGAGTGGCATCAACCCCAAGGCCTTGTTTCTGACCTTGCTGCTGGGCCTGGTGTTTTTCTTCTTGCTCGACAAGGCCGAGCTTTGGCACCACGGCCACGAGCACCGCCATGCGCCGCCTGAAGAGCGCGGCCACGGGCCCGACGAGCATGCCGACCACGATCACCACGGCCATGACCATGAACACGCCGCCGCAGCCGTGCAGCGCGACCACGGCCACTCGCACCACCACCATCACCACAACACGGCTGGCGGCTGGTCGCTGCTCACCGGTGACAGCGTGCATTGCTTTGGCGACGGCATTCTGATCGCTTCGGCTTTTCTGGCCGACATGCGCCTGGGCATTGTGGCCGCCATCTCGGTGCTGGCGCACGAGGTGCCGCACCACATGGGCGATCTGGTGGTGCTGGCCGGTAACGACAACCGCAGCCAGCGCGGCGTTGCGCTGCTCAAGCTCTCGCTGGCTGGCGCCATCACCGCGCTGGGCGGCATCGTCGGCTACTTTCTGGTCAGCTCCATGGCGGGCTTTTTGCCTTATTTTCTGGCCATTGCGTCGAGCAGCTTTATCTACGTGGCGTTGGCCGATCTGATTCCGCAACTGCAGCGCCAACTTACCGCCAAGCAGACGGTGCAACAAGTGCTGTGGCTGGCTGTTGGCATGGTGGTGGTGGCGGCCGTCAGCACCTGGGCGCATGGCGCGCACGGCCACGACCATGACCATTCGCAAGAAAACGCCGAAGAACATCGCGCCCACGGCCACGACGAGCACGACGGCCACAAGCACTGAGACCTGCTGCCTCCAAAACAAAAGACCTGCTGCCCATCGGCACCAGGTCTTTTTTGTTGTGGCGAGCGTTAATGCGCCGCCGGCTTGTGCCTTTGCACGGCCCAGCAGACGCCGCCAATCATCAAAACGGCGGCCGCCCCCTCTTGCCAGGTAGGGCCGCGCTGCAGGTACAGAAAGCTGTAGCTCAGCGCGAACAGGGTCTCGAAAACAATCATCTGGCCGGACAGCGAGATGGGCAGCAGGCGCGTGGCGGCGTTCCACATCCAGTTGCCGAACAGCGATGCCAGGATGGACACCGCCAGGTTCACCAGCCAGAACATCTGCCAGCGCTCGGCCGGCAGTTCGTTGCCGCCGCGTGATTGCCACCACAGCGCTAGCGGCCACAGCAGCACGCTCCAGATGCCCACCGTCACGCCGCTCAGGGCCGACCATTCCAGCGGCGTAAAGCGGCCCGATTGCAGGTAGTGCGCATTGCGGATGGCATAGTGCGACCAGATGATGAGCGCGGCCAGCGCCGCCACCACGCCGCCCAGCACTCGCCAGATGGAGCGGTCTGACTGGCCGGAGGCTGCGATCAGCTCGTGTGCATTGATCAACACAATGCCGGCGCATACCGTCAGCATGGGCCCCAGCAAGCGGCGCAGCGGCAGCGCGCCGGCCTGTTTGCGGTTCATGATGGGCATGGCCAGCGGCACCATGCCGATGATCAGCGTGGTGATCGCCATGCCGGCCCACTGCACGCCGGTGGCCATCAGCACCAGGTAGAGAATGCTGCCGGTCAGGCCCAGGTACATGAGCGCGCCCAGATCGCTGCGCGTCACGCGCGGCCACAGGCGGCGTGCCATCGGCGCCAGGATGAAAATCGACATCAGTCCGTAGATCATGAAGCGCGCGCTGGTGATGGCGAGCGGGCTGAAATCGGGCAGCAGCGCCGGCACCAGCAGCATCGAGCCCCAGCACGCACCGGCCAAGGCGGCGCAGGCCACACCGCGCGGGATGTTGCTGGGCGCGGTCTGGATGTGGTGCGAAGGAGCGGCCGCAGCGCGGTCCGGCGAAGTGGTTTGCATGGCGCGAAAAGCAACACACGCACCGGGCGGTGCGTGTGCAAGAGTCGGGAACGGGCGCTTATTGTCGCCCAGCGCAGCGGCTAGTGCTGGCGCTGGGGCAATGGCCGCATCAGCCGAAGCTCAACCCAGCGCGGCGCGTTGGGCACCTGGCTTGTTGGCCAGCAGGGCGCGCACCTGGGGCAGTTGGCGGCGCGAGACGCGCAGCACATCGTCAATGCCGAACAGGCGCAGCTGCCAGCCGTCGGCATCGTCCGCATCGTGCGTTTTCTCCAGGCTGCGGATGGCTGCGGGCACCACCAATGCGTTGCGGTGCACGCGCAGGTAGCGGTTGGCGTAGCGCTCTTCGAGTTCGTTCAGGCTGCCCGACCACAGGTACTCGTGGGTTTCGGTGCGCACGGTCACGTATTTGAGCTCGGATTTGAAATACACCACCTCGGCCAGACGCACGCGCTCGGTGCGGCCGCGGTCGGTGATGACCAGCGTGTCCTCGGTCTCCTCCGAGGTTTCGGCCGGCGCCGGGCTGCTTTGCGCCAGCCGGGCTTGCATCAGCAGATCCACCTTTTGCAGCGCCGCCGTCAGGCGCTCGCGGCGAACGGGTTTGGTGAGGTAATCGACCGCGTTCACCTCGAAGGCCGAGAGCGCATGCTCGGCGTGTGCGGTCACAAATACTACCGCTGGCGCCTGCGGCATGGCGTGCAGGGCTTGCGCCAGCTCCATGCCGGTTTGGCCGGGCATATGGATATCCAGCAGCAGCGCATCCATGGGCGCGCCCATGCCAGCGGCGCTTTCGAGCGCACGCAAGGCTTCGGCGGCATTGGCCGCTTCCTGGATGGCGGTGGGGGGCGGCGTTTGTTCTACCAGCAGGCGTCGCAGCCGGTTCCGCGCCAGTGACTCGTCGTCAACAATCAGTACACGCATAGCCCACATGCTAGCGGAGCGCAAGGGCCATAGCCAATGCCAGATGGCGGTTGTTTGGCACCGCTCAAGCTTTGTTTACGCTGGAAAACTGATGTGCACAGAGTAGAGCCCGTCCTTGCTCGTGGCTTGAAAGTCACACTCCAAGTCGTAGAGCAGGCGCAGGCGTTTTTTCACATTGGCAATGGCCGTGCCCGTGCCGGGGCGGCGCTCGGGCGGTGGCTCGTGGCTGGGGCGGGGCAGGGTGTTGGTGATCAGCACATGCACGCGGTTGCCGCGCCGGCGCGTGGCAATACGGATGCGGCCATGGCCGTGGCTCGGCTCGATGCCGTGCTTGACCGCGTTCTCCACCAGCGGTTGCAGAAACAGGGGCGGCACGGTGGCGTTGTCGCTGCGCGAATCCAGGTTCCAGACCACTTCCATGCGGTCATCAAAGCGCACCTGCTCGATCGACAGATAGCGCTGCGCCAGCGTCACCTCTTCGGCCAGGGTCGAGGCTTCGCGCTGCTCGGTAAGCGCGTGGCGGAACAGGTCGCTCAGGTCTTCGAGCATGGACTCGGCCTTTTGCGGCTGGTCTTGCACCAGCGAGATGGCGCTGTTGAGCGCATTGAAGAGAAAGTGCGGCCGAATGCGCGCCTGCAGCTCGGCCAGGCGCGCCGTGGTGGCCGCCGGCGTGCGGCCTTGGGCGCGCCACTGCAGGCCCACCACCACCATGGCGGCCATAAAGCCACCGGCAGCGCCACTGGCCAGCCAGGCCACCTGTGGCGCCAGCGTCACCCATTGGTAGAGCAGGGCGGCCAGCAAGCCGCACAGCACGCCCAGCGCCGCGCCGGCCACGTACTGGGTGCGGGTGCTGCAGCGCTCCAACTGCTTTTTCTGCTGGCAGGCCAGCAGCAGCCACAGCAGGCAGCCGGGCAGCACCACAGCGGTCAGCAAGGCCAGTTGCAGCAGCCATTCGGCCAGGCTGCGGCTGACAAAGCCCACCGCTATGGCCGCCAGCGTCTCTACCAGCAATACGGTGCGCCCGATCACG
The DNA here is from genome assembly GCF_043359985.1 of Comamonas trifloxystrobinivorans. NCBI lineage: Bacteria > Pseudomonadati > Pseudomonadota > Betaproteobacteria > Burkholderiales > Comamonadaceae > Comamonas > Comamonas trifloxystrobinivorans. The sequence continues at coordinate 116,907 of NZ_JBHZGV010000008.1, read as the reverse complement.
CTGGCGGTGCAAGCATCAAACACATAGGCCGTGCCGGTAATGGCTTCGCGCGGGGCCGTAGTAGTTGATGTTGGTGGCATGGTCGGGCAGGGTCGATAAAATCAGCGGTTTTGCACCCGGGGCTCACGGGCCTGGGCGGGTGCAGTGTTCTTGGTCTGCGCCGCCTGGCAGCGCAGCTGGCAGCTTAACCCGAATTGGTTCTTTCCATGTCTACACCACAAGCTTCGTCTTCTTCGCACAACCAGCTCGATTCCAAGGCCGAGGCCTGGTCGGCCCTGTTCTCCGAGCCCATGAGCGATCTGGTCAAGCGCTACACCTCGAGCGTGTTTTTCGACAAGCGCATGTGGCAGGCCGACATCCAGGGCTCGCTGGCGCACGCCGAAATGCTGTCGGCGCAAAAGATCATTGCGGCTGAAGACTTCGCCGCCATCCAAAAAGGCATGGCCCAGATCACCTCGGAGATCGAGGCCGGCAGCTTCGACTGGAAGCTGGATCTGGAAGACGTGCACCTGAACATCGAAGCGCGCCTGACCCAGCTGGTGGGCGACGCCGGCAAGCGCCTGCACACCGGCCGCAGCCGTAACGACCAGGTGGCCACCGATGTGCGCCTGTGGCTGCGCGGCGAGATCGACCTGATCGAAGGCCTGCTGCAAGAGCTGCAGCGCTCGCTGGTGGAAGTGGCCGCCAAGAATGTGGAAGTGATTCTGCCCGGTTTCACCCACCTGCAAGTGGCCCAGCCCGTAAGCTTCGCCCACCACCTGCTGGCCTATGTGGAAATGTTCAAGCGCGACGCCGAGCGCATGCTCGACGTGCGCAAGCGCGTCAACGTGCTGCCGCTGGGCTCGGCCGCTCTGGCTGGCACCACCTACCCGCTCGACCGTGAGCGCGTTGCCAAGACGCTGGGCATGGAAGGCGTGTCGCAAAACTCGCTGGACGGCGTCTCCGACCGCGACTTTGCCATCGAATTCACCGCCGCTGCTTCGCTGTGCATGGTGCACATCTCGCGCCTGTCCGAAGAGCTGATCATCTGGATGAGCCAGAACTTCGGCTTCATCCGCATCGCCGACCGCTTCACCACCGGCTCGTCGATCATGCCGCAGAAGAAGAACCCCGACGTGCCCGAGCTGGCACGCGGCAAGACCGGCCGCGTCGTGGGCCACCTGATGGGCCTGATCACCCTGATGAAGGGCCAGCCCCTGGCCTACAACAAGGACAACCAGGAAGACAAGGAGCCGCTGTTTGACACCGTCGACACCTTGAAGGACACGCTGCGCATCTTCGCCGAAATGATTGGCGGCCAGACCAACCCGGCCAGCGGCCAGAAGGAAGGCGGCATCACCGTCAACGCGGAAAATATGCGCGCCGCGGCCTTGAAGGGCTACGCTACCGCCACCGACCTGGCTGATTACCTGGTGAAAAAGGGCCTGCCTTTCCGCGATGCCCACGAAACCGTGGCGCACGCCGTCAAGCTGGCCACGCAAAAGGGCGTGGATCTGACCGAGCTGCCGCTGGCTGAGCTGCAAGCCTTCAACCCCAATATCGAGGCCGATGTGTTCGAGGCGCTCAGCCTCGAAGGCTCGCTCAACGCCCGCAACACGCTGGGCGGTACCGCGCCCGCCCAGGTGCGAGCCCAGCTGGCCAAACACCAGGCGCGTCTGGCTTGATCTGCCGTTAAGCTTCCACCACTGCAACCACCGAGAGCTGCCATGGGCCTGAGCCGTCGCCATTTCTCCCAACAATTGCTGGCAGCCGGTGCTGCCGCCGCCGGTCTGTCGGCCCTGCCCAGCCGGGCCGCCACGCCGTACAACAAGGGCAAGCCGGTGCGCCTGCTGGTGGGTTTCCCGCCCGGCGGCGGCACCGATGCCATTGCCCGCCTGTTGGCCGAGAAGATGAAAGACAGCCTGGGCACCTCGGTGGTGGTCGAGAACAAACCCGGCGCCGGAGGCCAGATTGCAGCCCAGGTGCTCAAGGCATCGCCTGCTGATGGTTCGACCTTCTTTGTCACGCACGACCACACCATCTCCATCCTGCCGCAGGTGGTCAAGAACCCGGGCTTTGACCCGCACACCGACTTTGTGCCGGTGGCCGGCTTTGCCAGCTTTGTCAATGCGCTGGCGGTGTCCTCGGGCCAGAACGTGCAAAGCTTCGAAGAGTATCTGCAGTGGGTGAAAAAGCAGGATGGCAAAAGCGCCATCGGCATCCCCGCCCCAGCCTCGACGCCCGAGTTTCTTGTGCAGGTCATCAACAAGCGCTTCCACACCGATCTGCTGGCCGTGCCTTACCGCGGCAGCGCGCCCATGCTGGCCGACATGATGGGCAACCAGATTCCCGCCGGCATCGGCTCGGTGCAGGATTTCATCGAAAACCAGAAGGCCGGCAAGCTGCGCGTGCTGGCGGTGCTGGGCGGCAAGCGCCAGGCGGCCTTGCCCGATGTGCCGACTTTCAGCGAACTCGGCCTCAAAGGCCTGGAAGACATGCCTTACTACGGCGTTTACGCCCCGGCAGGCACGCCGTCCACCATGGTGGCCGAGGTGTCGCAAGCCGTGGCCAAGGCCGTGGCTACCCCCGATGTGCACGAACAACTCGTCAACATGGGGCTGACGGTGGGCTATATGACGGCCGAGCAACTGCTGGCGCGCGAGAAGGCCTACACCAGCGTGTGGCAGCGCATCATTCACGACAGCGGTTTCAAGCCGGTGTAGCTCTCAATTCAGTAGCTGCCCCAACCCTGCTGCTTTACGGTAGCAGGGTTTTTTCTTGCCAAAACACTGTCTTTTTACGCTGTTTTCAAATGCAACGCCTGGGGCAGGCGCTGGAAAGTGCCCGGTTTTGTCAGCTTTTTTTGCTACGCTAGCCGCTTCCTTGGGGAGAGCTTTGTGAAACAAAAAATACAACACTGGCTGGCCGCTGCGGGCGGTTTGGCATTGGCAGCCAGCGCACAGGCAACGGCCATCACGGCGGTATCGCCGCAGGGCGAGGTGGCGCGGGTGCGGCAGGTGGTCGTCAAATTTGACGCGCCGGTGGTGCCCATGGGCGATCCGCGTGCGGCTGCGCCCGTCAAAGTGGATTGCGATAACAAACAGGCCATCAACAACGCCAACGGCCGCTGGACCAACCCCAAGGAATGGGTTTACGACCTGGCCGACGACCTGCCGCCAGGTGTGCGCTGCACGGTCGAAAAAATCGCGGATCTGAAAGACGCCGCCGGCAGCCCGGTGCGCGGCGCCGCCAGCTACAGCTTTGCCACGGGCGGGCCCTCGGTGGTGAACTATGTCCCCAGCGGCTACCAGGAGCTGGAATCGCAGCAGTACTTTGGCCTGGCCTTCAACGGTGATGTGATTGACAAAACCGTGGCCGCCAGCAGCTATTGCGTGGTCAAAGGCATTGGCGAGCGCATTCCGGTGCAGCTGCTGAGCCAGGCGCAGTCGCAGGCCTTCATGCAAAACCAGTTCGGTAAAAAACAATTGGCCGAGCATCCGCAGCGCTATGTGGCCTTGCAGTGCCAGCGCGCCTTGCCCGAAGGTGCGGAGATGAGCCTGGTGATCGGCCCAGGCGTCAGCAGCTCCAGCGGTGTGCTGCAAAAGCGCGAGCGCCGCTTGAACTACCGCGTGCAGCCACCGTTCAGCGCCGAGTTCAGCTGCGAGCGCGCCAATGCCCAGGCTGGTTGCTTGCCGATCCGCCCGCTCGAATTGCGCTTGAACGCGCCCATCAGCCGCAAAATGGCGCAGGAGATTCGGCTGGAGACCAGCAAGGGCAGCGCCAAGCCCACGCTGGCTGACGGCCCGGACGATGGCGAAGTCTCTTCGCTCAGCTTTGCGCCGCCGTTTGTCGAGAAAGACCAACTGCGCATTGTGCTGCCCTCGGGCTTTAAAGATGTGCGTGACCGCAAGCTGAGCAATGCCAACCTGTTTCCGCTCAAGCTGCAGATCGGCCTGATGCCGCCGCTGGCCAAGTTTGCAGCTGCGCCGTTTGGTGTGGTGGAGCGCTTTGCCGAAGGCGAAGACGGCCCGGCCATTTTGCCGGTGACCTTGCGCAATGTGGAGCAAGATTTGCAGCTCAGCGGCCTGAGCATTGAGGACAAGGGCAACGTCAGCACCTTGCAGCTGCAAAGCGATGTGGACATCATCCGCTGGTACCGCAAGCTGCAGCGTTACGACGGCTGGGGCAGTGTGGACCGTAAGCAGGCCGCACGCGACAGCAAATTGCCGCTGCCCGCGCCCTTGCCCAACACCGATACGGAGAGCGTTGAAACCCGCATGGTCTCACTGCTGGGCGGCAATGGTGGCAGCAAAAAGCTGGCTTTGCCCAAGAGCGACAGCAAAGATCCGCGTCCTTTTGAGGTGGTCGGCATTCCATTGCCAGCCGGCTTTCATGTGGTGGAAATCGCTTCGCCCATGCTGGGCCAGGCGCTGCTGAGCGAAGACTACACGCCCGCCCAGCGCACCATGTATGTGCGCACCTCGGCCCTGGTCACCAACCTGGGCGTGCACTTCAAGCGTGGGCGCGAAAACGCCATGGTCTGGGTGACCACGCTCGACAAAGGCAAGCCGGTGGCCAACGCGCAAGTGCGTATCTCCACTTGCGACGGCAAAACCTTGCTGCAGGCCACGACCGACAACGATGGCATTGCCCGTTTCGACAAAGCGCTGGGGCATGACGCCGTGCGCTGCAGCGCCGATGAGGAATACCAGGACAGCGCGCTGTTCGTGAGCGCACGCGCCACCGTGGATGGCAAGCCGGACATGGCTTTTGTCTGGAGCGATTGGCAGCGCGGCATCGAAAGCTGGCGCTTTGATCTGGAAACCAACACCAGTCCCGTGGCCGATGTGGTGGCGCACACCGTGCTCGACCGCAGCCTGCTGCGTGCGGGTGAAACCGTGTCCATGAAGCACTTCATTCGCTCGCAAACGCTCAGCGGTCTGGGCGTGCCCAAGGCCGAGCAAATGCCCAAGCAGGTGGTGATCACCCACCAGGGCAGTAACGACGAATTTGTGCTACCGCTCAGCTGGCAGCGCCCCGGCAACGGCCTGGCTGCCAGCAGCGAGTTCAAGATTCCCAAGGCCGCCAAGCTGGGCACCTACCGCATCACGCTCAAAGGCGGCAGCAGCCAGCATGGCGCGCAGGAGATCGACACGGGCTCGTTCCGGGTCGAAGAGTACCGCCTGCCGGTGCTCAAAGGCAGCATCGCCGCTGGTGCGCCAGCGCCCATCGTGCAGCCCGAAGTGCTGGACGCGCAGGTGCAGCTGTCTTACCTGTCGGGCGGCGCTGCGGCGCGCCATGAAGTCAAAGTATCGGCAGCCGTGGAGTCTGCCTATGTCAGCTTTGAAGACTACGACAGCTACTCGTTCAACCGTCCCTATCTGAGCCGCAAACTCCCTGGCGCCAACGGCAACAGCGAGGACTACAGCAACGACCGCCGCGTCATCGCCGACAAGCTGCCGCTGACGCTGGATGTCAACGGCAACGGCAGCGTCAGCATCCAAAAAATTCCCACGTCCAAAGCGCCGCAAAGCCTGTTGCTGGAAGCCAATTTCTCCGATCCGAACGGTGAGGTGCAGACACTGAGCAACACGGCGATGTTGTGGCCGTCGTCGGTGGTGGCCGCCATCAAGGCGGAGAACTGGGCGTCTACCGACAAAAAGCTGGCTTTCCAGGCGCTGGCGCTCAGCACCGCCGGCAAGCCGGTAGCAGGCGTGAAGCTGCAGGTGCGTGCGGTGGAGCGCATTGTCACCTCTACGCGCAAGCGCATGGTGGGCGGCTTCTACAGCTACGAAAACCACGAAAGCTTCAACGACCTGGGCGTGGTCTGCAGCGGCAAGAGCGATGCCAAGGGCCTGCTCGATTGCAGCACGCAGCTCAAAAATGGCGGCGAGGTGGAACTGGTCGCTGAAGCATCTGACGACAAAAACCGGGTTTCGCAGGCCGCTACTTCGGTCTGGGTCACCAAGCAGGGCGAGCTGTGGTTTGGCGGGGACGACAACGACCGCATGGACCTCTTGCCCGAGAAAAAATCGTACAAGCTCGGCGACACGGCGCGCTTCCAGGTGCGCATGCCTTTCCGCGAAGCCACGGCCCTGGTCACGGTAGAGCGCGAAGGCGTGATGCAGGCGCAGGTGGTCAAGCTCCATGGCGATGACCCGACCGTGAACCTGAAGATCCAGGAAGGCTGGGGCCCGAACGTCTACGTCAGCGTGATGGCGCTGCGCGGCCGTCTGCGCGATGTGCCTTGGTACAGCTTCTTCACCTGGGGCTTCAAATCGCCCCGCGAATGGTGGACCGCCTTCTGGTACGAAGGCAAGGAATATGTGGCGCCCACGGCCTTGGTGGATTTGTCCAAACCCGCTTACCGTCTGGGTGCGGCCGAAATCCGCGTGGGCATTGCCGACCGCGAGCTGGCCGTCAGCGTCAAGAGCGACAAAGAGAACTACCGCATCCGCAACACCGCCAAGATCACCATCGAAGCCAAGCTGCCCAACGGCAAGCCGGCTGCTGGTGCCAACGTGGCCGTGGCCGCAGTAGACCAGGCCTTGCTGGAGCTCAAGCGCAACGACAGCTGGGAGCTGCTCAAAGCCATGTACCAAAAGCGCAGCTGGGGTGTGGAAACCTCCACCGCGCAGATGGAAATCATCGGCCGCCGCCACTATGGCCGCAAGGCCGTGGCAGCCGGCGGCGGTGGTGGCAATGGCCAGACACGCGAGTTGCTCGACACCTTGCTGCTGTGGCAGTCGAACGTGGTGCTCGACGCCAATGGCCGTGCCGTGGTGGATGTGCCGCTCAACGATGCGCTGACCAGCTTCAAGATCGTCGCCGTGGCCGACAGCGGCCTGGAAATGTTTGGCACAGGCAGCACGCAGATCCGCACTTCGCAAGAGCTGCAGATCATCAGCGGCCTGCCGCCGCTGGTGCGCGATGGCGACAAGTTCGACGCGCAAGTCACCCTGCGCAACACCACCAGCAAGCCCATGCAGGTGCTGGTAACGCCCAAGGCCACGCAGCTGCAGCTGGAGCCCAAGACGGTGGAGATCGCCGCCAACGACGCCAAGACCGTGGCCTGGAGTGTGGTTGCGCCGGCCGATATCTCACAGAACCGCCATGCCGAGCTGCTGTGGGAGATCAGCGCCAAAGACAAGAACAGTGACGCGGCCGATGCGCTCAAGGCGAGCCAGCGCGTGGTGCCCGCCGTGGCGGTGACCACCTTGCAGGCCACGCTGCTGCAGCTTGACGGCCAGGTCGAGATGCCGATCAGCGCGCCCGCTGATGCGCTGCCTGGCCGTGGCGGGCTCAAACTGTCGCTGGTGCCGCGCTTGGCCGAAGGCCTGCCCGGCGTGCGTGATTGGTGGAGCAACTACCCGTACAGCTGCCTGGAGCAGATATCGAGCAAGGCGATGGGCATGCGCAATGCCGCGCTATGGAAAGAGGCCATGGAGCGCCTGCCCACCTACCTGGACAGCGATGGCCTGGCCAACTACTTCCCGCCGCATCCGGCGGCTCAACCTACCGGCAGCGATGCGCTGACGGCCCACCTGTTGTACGCCGCTTTCGAGATGAAAAAACTCGATCCGCAGTTTGCCATTCCGGCTGAAACCCGCGAGCGCATGACCACGGCCTTGAGCAACTTTGTCGAAGGCAAGATCGAGCGCAAGTTCTGGGCGCCACGCAACGATCTGGATGTGCGCAAGATCGCCGCTATCAACGCCTTGGCCGTGTATGGCAAGGCGCAGCCGCGCATGCTCAGCAGCGTCAACATCGCGCCCAACGACTGGCCTACGCAGGCGGTGGTGGATTGGCTGTCGATCCTGCAGACCATGAAGGATCTGCCCAACCGCGACAAGCTGCGCGAGGAAGCCAGCCAGATTTTGCGTGCCCGCCTCAGCTACCAGGGCACCAAGCTGCTGCTGGCCAACGAGCAGAACGACTACTGGTGGTGGCTGATGCACAACGGCGACACCACGCTGGCGCGCCTGATGCTGGTGGTGATGGGCGATCCGGCCTGGAAGGAAGACCTGCCGCGCATGGCCACCAGCTTCATCGGCCGCCAAAAGAGCGGCGCTTGGAGCACGACCACGGCCAACCTCTGGGGCGCCATGGCGCTGGAGCGTTTCTCGCGCGTCTACGAATCGGAGCCGGTGACCGGCAGCACCGAAGCCAGCCTGGGCGGCAAGAGCGCATCGGTGGACTGGAGCAAGGTCAAAAAGGCGGACGACGCGATTGAGTTGCTGGCGCAAGGCGACAAGCGCGCCATCGGCCCGACCGAGCAGCTCGCACAATGGCTCAACAACACCATGGACCTGCCTTGGGGTAGCGGCCAGCAAAACCTGAAGGTGCAGCAAAAAGGCACAGGCAAGCCTTGGCTGACCGTGCAATCGCAAGCAGCAATTCCACTCAAGGAAGCGCTGTCGGCCGGCTACCAGATCACGAAAACCGTGACGGCGGTAGAGCAAGCCAACAAGAGCTTGCCAGCAGGCCAGTACACCCGCGGCGATGTGTTGCGCGTAACGCTGGAGGTCAACGCCAGCGCCAACATGACCTGGGTCGCCATCACCGACCCGGTACCTGGCGGCGCCACCATTCTGGGCAGCGGCCTGGGCCGCGATTCCGCCTTGGCCACGCAGGGCGAGAAATCCGGCGGCTGGGGTTGGAAGGCTTACGAGGAGCGCTCGTTTGAAGCCTACCGCGCCTACTACGGCTATCTGCCGCAGGGCAAGCTGCTGCTGGAGTACAGCTACCGCGTCAACAACACCGGCGAATTTGCGCTGCCCGCTACCCGCATCGAAGCGCTGTACGCGCCCGAGATGTTCGGCATGGCGCCCAAAGCCAAGCTGACGGTGGTGCCGGCAGGGCAGTAAGGTTGGCGTGTGATGGCACTGTGTTTTGAACCCCGGCGCCTGCTGGCGCTGGCCTGCCTGGCGTCGGTGTATGCCTATGCTCCGCTGGCGCAGGCTGTGCCCAGTTTTGCCGAAGTGCAACAAGGCTTTCGCTCATCGGAGACGCGGGTCTTGTCGCGTGAAGGTGAGCTGCTGCAGCGTGTGCGCACCGACGCCACCGTGCGCCGGGGCGACTGGGTTGCGTTGGCCGATGTATCGCCCGCTTTGCGCACCGCCATGGTGCTGAGCGAAGACCGGCGTTTTTACGAGCACAGCGGTGTGGACTGGGCAGCAGTCACAGCCGCCGCCTGGGGCAATTTGTGGAACCAGCGCACCCGTGGCGCGAGCACCATCAGCATGCAGTTGGCGGGCTTGCTCGACGACGATTGGCGGCGCAGCAACAGCGGCCGCTCGGTGGTACAAAAGGCCGGCCAAACCGTGGCCGCGCAGGTGCTGGACCGGCGCTGGAGCAAGACGCAGATTCTCGAAGCCTATCTGAACCTGGTGCCTTTCCGGGGCGAAATGGTGGGCATCGACGCGCTCTCGCGCAGCTTGTTCGACAAAGCGCCGCACGGCCTGGACGACCGCGAAGCCGCCGTGGCTGCTGCATTGGTGCGTGCGCCCAATGCGCGCCCGCAACAAGTGGGGCAACGCGCTTGCGGCGTGCTCAAAGACATGCGGCGCGACACCAGCGTGGATTGCGATGCGGTGATTTTCTTCACCGAACTGGCGCTGAAAAAACGCGCCTTTGAAGCCAGCGAAGGCATAGCTCCGCACTTCAGCCGCATCGCGCTGCGCGAGCAGCGCCAAGCCAAGGAGCCGGCTGCAAAACGCACGCAAGCAGTTGCGAGCTTTCGCACCACGCTCAGCGCGCCTTTGCAACGCTTTGCGGTAGACACGCTGCGCCAACATCTGCAAGAGCTGCGTGCCAGCAATGTGCAAGACGGCGCGGTGCTGGTGCTGGACAACGCCAGCGGCCAGGTGTTGGCCTGGGTGGGTTCGTCGGGCGTGCTGAGCCAGGCGCAAGAGGTGGATGCCGTGCTCGCACCACGCCAGCCGGGCTCCACGCTCAAGCCGTTTTTGTATGGCCAGGCGATTGCAGAGCACAAACTCACCGCGGCTTCGCTGATCGAGGATTCGCCCGCCCGCATTCCCACCGCCAGCGGTTTGTACATACCGCAAAACTACGACCGCAGCTTCAAAGGCTGGGTCAGCGTGCGCACTGCCTTGGGCGCGTCGCTCAACGTGCCTGCCGTGCGCACCCTGGTGATGGTGGGTGTGGACGACTTCTTTGACCAGCTCAACCACCTGGGCATGCCCATGCGCGAAAGCGGCAGCTACTTCGGCTACAGCCTGGCGCTGGGCAGCCCGGAGATTCCGCTGCTGCAGCTCACCAACGCCTACCGCGCTCTGGCCAATGGCGGGCGTTACAGCGAGGTGGTGTATTCGCCCAACGGCAAGCCGCAGTTCCGCCAGGCGCTGGACGCAGGCGCAGCCTTTGTGGTGGGCGACATGCTGGCCGACAACAATGCGCGGGTGCGCACCTTCGGTACCAGCAGCGTGCTGGGCACGCGCAGCTGGGCGGCGGTGAAAACCGGCACCAGCAAAGACATGCGCGACAACTGGGCGATAGGCTGGTCCGACCGCTATACCGTCGGCGTCTGGGTAGGCAACGCCAGCGGCGACGCCATGCACTCGGTCAGCGGCACCAGTGGCGCTGCGCCCGTGTGGGCCAGCCTGATGGGCTTTTTGCACCAAGGCCAACCCAGCCGCGCACCGCAGCCACCGGCAGGCGTGCAAACCCGTTGGGTGGAGTTTGGCGATGCACCAGCCAGCCAGCCAGGCGCAGGATATGCGCTGGAAGCGCGCCGCCAGGAATGGTTTCTGCCTGGCACCGAGCAGGCTGTGTTTGCACTGGATGCGCGTTCTACCGGCGTAGACAGCTTGCCTGCCCCGCGCAGCGCCAACGAAGCCGTGCAAACGGCCCGCATCCTGGCCCCGGCCAACGGCACCATCGTTGCTGTCGACCCCGACATTCCACCCGACCGCCAACGCCTGCAGTTCGTGGCGGACACGCCGTCCGCCCGCTGGCAGATGGACGGCAAAGAAGTGGCCCGCGGCGCCCGCTGGGCCTGGCTGCCCTGGCCAGGCCGGCACCAGGTGGAACTGGTGAGCGCGAGTGGCGAGGTGCTGGACAGCATTCGCTTGGAAGTGCGGGGAGCGGGGGTAAAGCAGTCCAAGCGTTGACTGTGGAAACTGTGTGTTGGGGAGGGTATGTCTGCTGGCGCAGACCTCCCTGCAGCGGGCGCGTCCACTCGCCGCGTCCGCTGCAAAAACGCGGCCAGCCGAACCGCCTATTCGGCCACCACCGCCGTGCCGCTGGCCGAGACCATCAGCATGCCGTTGTCCTGGCCGAGTACCTCGTAATCCAGGTCTACGCCGACGATAGCGTTGGCTCCCAGTTTTTCGGCTCGCTCTTGCAGCTCTTGCAAGGCGATGTCGCGGGCTTTTTGCAGTTCTTTCTCGTAGGTGCCCGAGCGGCCACCGACGATGTCGCGGATGCCGGCGAACCAGTCTTTGAAAAAGTTGGCGCCCAGAATGGCTTCGCCGTTGACGATGCCGCAGTAGCGGGTGATGCGCTTGCCCTCGATGCTGGGCGTGGTGGTGACGATCATGTGCGTGGTGCCTGCAAGGGGTTCAAGGGTTGCTGATGCTGCGCAAGAGCTTCTGGCCGGCGCGGCCGTCGGCTTTCATGCCCAGGCGGGTTTGTTCGGCTTTGATGGCTTCGCGGGTTTTGGCGCCGATCATGCCGTCGGCGCTGCCAATGTCATAACCCTTGGCTAGCAAGGCTTGTTGCAGCTCCTTGTTCTGGGCGCGCGAGAGGCCCAGGTCGTCCGTGGGCCAGGGCGTCACAAAGCCGGTGCGGGTTTCGCTGGGGTCGGCCACCAGGTTGGAGAGCTGGGCAATGGCCAGCGCGTAGTTTTCCGAGGCGTTGTAGCTGTAGAGCGCGTCGAAATTGCGGCCCACCAAAAAGGCCGGGCCACCGGCGGCGGGAATCATCAGGCCGGCGCTGGGCAGGCTGTCGGGCAGGGCTTGGCCGTTGGCCAGGGTGACGCCGGCAGCGCGCCAGCTGGCGATCGGCTTTTTGTTTTTGCGGCCGGCGTCGCTGGTGTCAAAACCGGCGGGCAGCTTCACCTCAAAGCCCCAGGGCTGGCCGGCGCGATAGCCGGCGTTTTTCAGAAAAGTGGCGGTCGAAGCCAGCGCGTCAGGTACGCTGTCTACGATGTCGCGGCGGCCGTCGCCGTCAAAATCGACCGCGCTGCGGAAAAAGGTGGAAGGCATGAACTGCGTCTGGCCAAAGGCGCCGGCCCAGGAGCCCACCAGCTTGGCTTCGGCGATGTGGCCCTCTTGCAGAATGCGCAGCGCGCTGGCAAATTCGCCGCGGAAATAGGCCTGGCGGCGGCCAAAGCACGAGAGCGTGCCCAGCGATTGCACCAGCGAGCGGCCGCCCAGGTTCTGGCCGAAGTTGCTCTCCACGCCCCAGACGCCCACGACGATGGGCGCGGCCACGCCCGTTGTTTGCTCGATCTTGGCGAGCGTGTCCTGCCACTTGGCGTAGCTGGCGCGGCCATCGGCCACGCGTTGCTCATCTACCAGCACGGCCAGGTAATCCCACACCGGCATGCTGAACTCAGGCTGGCGGTTGAGCAGCGGCAGCACCGTGGCATCGGGCTGCAGGTGCTCGGTGTATTGGCTGAAGGTGGTGGGCGTGATGGCGGCAAACGCCTTGCTGCCGCGCAGCTCGCCCAGGCACGATTGGAACTCGGCCTGGCTCAGCTGAGGCGGCTCTTGCGGGGCGCTGGATTGGGCCAGCGCAGCGTGGCTGGCAAGGCCCAGGCTGGCAGCGAGTGCCAGCGGGCGCAGAACGAGGGTGGGGCTGCAGAAAGTCATGCTGCGCAATATACCTGTTTGCCATGGCGCGCTGCTGGTAAACCCGGGGCTGCGACCATTGCTTACGCATTTTTCTGCGCCGGCTCGCGCAGCGGTGCAATGCGGGTAAACCCAAAACTATATGACCGCCCCGATACTGCCTATTGCTGGCTTGTTATGCACCGGGCAGCGGGGCACACTACGCTGGTATGGGCATTGCCCACCGCGCTGTGCGCGCCGCCATTGACCGTTTTTCGATTGCTAGTGACCGCCATGAACCAGCCCATCCGCTTCTACCACCAAGGCAGCATTACCGAGGTGAACCAGGTACCGCCCACGCAGACTGTTTTGGACTGGCTGCGTGACGATGCGCAATGCAAGGGCAGCAAGGAAGGTTGCAACGAAGGCGATTGCGGCGCTTGCACCGTGGTGGTGGCTGAGCTGGCGCAGCCCGGCGATGCACAAGCGGTGCAAGGCCTGAGGCTGCAGACGGTGAACGCTTGCATCCAGCTCCTGCCCAATTTGCAGGGCAAAGCTTTGTTCACGGTGGAAGATCTCAAGCGCATTGGCCAACCTGCACCAGCATCGACCAACAACTGCACCCACTTGCACCCGGTGCAGCAGGCTTTGGTGGAGTGCCACGGCTCGCAATGCGGCTTTTGCACGCCGGGTTTTGCCATGTCGCTGTGGGCTGTTTATGAGCAGCACCAGGCGCAAAGCGGCCCCGCGCCTACGCGCCAACAATTGGCCGATGCTTTGTCCGGCAACCTGTGCCGCTGCACGGGCTACCGGCCCATTTTGGATGCGAGTCAGCGCATGTTCGATCTGCCTGCGCAAACACTGGCAGCAGCGCCTGTTGTAGCGGCTTTGCAAGCCTTGCACAGCGATGAAGATTGGCAGTACAGCGATGGCCAGACGCAGTTTTATGCGCCTGCCAGCGTGGCCAGCCTGGCGCGTTTGCGCGAGCAGTTGCCGCAGGCGCGGTTGGTTGCCGGCACCACCGATGTGGGCTTGTGGATCACCAAACAGTTTCGCGAGTTGGGCGATTTGATTGCCGTTGGCCGCGTGGCCGAGCTGCAGCGCATAGAAGAGCGTGATGGCGTTTTGCACATAGGCGCTGGTGCTTCCTTGGAGGCGGCCTGGGCGGCCCTGGCGCAGCGCTGGCCGAGCTTGACCGAGGTGTGGTTGCGCTTTGCATCGCCACCCGTGCGCCACGCCGGCACCATGGGAGGTAATGTGGCCAACGGCTCGCCGATCGGCGATGCGCCGCCGGTGCTTATGGCGCTGGATGCGCAGATTGTTTTGCGCCAGGGCGAGCGTGTGCGACGCATGGCGCTGGCCGATTTTTACCTGGATTACATGAAGAACCAGTTGCAGCCCGGCGAGCTGGTGCAGGCTTTGGAGGTGCCGTTGCCCGGGCCTGCGCAGCAGGTGCGAGCGTACAAGATCAGCAAGCGTTTTGACTGCGATATTTCTGCGCTCTGCGCTGGCTTTGCGCTGACGCTGGATGGCGCAGGCTTGGTGCAAAGCGTGCGTCTTGCTTACGGCGGCATGGCAGCGACCGTCAAACGCGCAGCGCAGGCGGAAGCCGCGCTGCTGGGCCAGCCTTGGGATGCGGCGGCAGTGAAGCGCGCCCAAGCCGCGTTGGCGCAAGATTTTCAGCCGCTCACCGATATGCGCGCCAGCGACAGCTACCGCATGAAAGTAGCGCAAAACCTGTTGCAGCGCTTGTGGCTGGAGACGCGGCCCGATGCGCCTTTGCCCGGCGCGGCCACCAGCGTCTGGTCGGTCATGCCGCACAACATGGCAGCAGCCGTTGCGCAAGGAGTTTGAGATGAACCAGGCCATTCCTCACCCATTGCTGCAAAACGCCGAGGCCTTTGCGCCTTATGCCGAGAACCAATCTGCCCGCATCGATCTTGCCGAAGAAGCCCAGGCTTTACAGCAGGGCCGGCGCGTAGGCATCAGCCGACCGCACGAATCGGCTGCTTTGCATGTGGCTGGCGAAGCTGCGTATATAGACGATCTGCCCGAGCTGGCGGGCACCTTGCATTGCGCTTTGGGCTTGGCGCCCGTGGCGAACGGCCGCTTGCTGGCGCTGGATCTGGAGGCGCTGCGTGCCTTGCCCGGTGTGGTCGATGTGCTGACGGCGGCCGATATCCCTGGCGTCAACGATTGCGGCTCGATCATCCACGACGACCCGATTCTGTGTGATGGCGAAATCCGTTACCTGGGCCAGCCCCTGTTTGCCGTGCTGGCACGCACGCGCCAGGCCGCCCGGCGTGCCGCAGCACAGGCCAAAAAATACGCGCAGGTCGAGGCCACCGAGCCAGTGCTGACACCGCAGCAAGCGCACCAATTGCGCAAGTACGTGCAGCCGCCCATGCGCCTGGCGCGCAGTGTCGATGGCAGCACCGCAGCGCAAGCCATTGCGCAGGCACCGCACCGCTTGCAAGGCCAGTGGCAAGTGGGCGGGCAAGAGCAGTTTTATCTGGAAGGGCAGATCAGCTACGCCATCCCCAAGGAAGGGCATGCCCTGCACCTGTTCTGCTCTACCCAGCACCCCAGCGAGATGCAACACCTGGTGGCGCATGCGTTGGGTGTGCAGGCGCACGATGTACAGGTGGAATGCCGGCGCATGGGCGGCGGTTTTGGCGGCAAAGAGTCGCAATCGGCGCTGTTTGCCTGCGTCGCCGCAGTGGCTGCCAAGCGGTTGCAGCGGCCAGTCAAGCTGCGGCTTGATCGCGATGACGATTTTCTGATCACCGGGCGCCGCCACTGTTTCTGGTACGAGTACGACATTGGCTATGACGATGCTGGCCGCATCGTGGGTGCCGAGGTCACCATGGTGTCGCGCGCCGGGCATTCGGCCGATTTGTCGGCACCGGTGATGACGCGGGCGCTCTGCCATTTTGACAATGCGTACTGGTTGCCCAACGTCAGCATGCAAGGCTGCATGGGCAAGACCAATACGCAGAGCAACACCGCTTTCCGTGGCTTTGGCGGGCCGCAGGGCGCGATCGTGATGGAGAACATTCTCGACACCATCGCCCGCCAGCTGGGCCAAGACCCGCTCGATGTGCGGCGTGCCAATTTCTACGGCAAGCACGAGCGCAATACCACGCCTTATGGCCAGGTGGTCGATGACAACATCATCGACGAGCTGGTGGCGCAGCTGGAAGCCAGCAGCGATTACCGCGTGCGGCGCGCGCAGATCGACGCTTTCAACGCCAGCAGCCCGGTGCTCAAACGCGGGCTGGCGTTGACGCCGGTGAAGTTCGGCATCTCGTTCAACGTCAAGCACTTCAACCAGGCTGGTGCCTTGGTACATGTGTACAACGACGGCTCGATTCTGGTGAACCACGGCGGCACCGAAATGGGCCAGGGTTTGAACACCAAGGTGGCGCAAGTGGTGGCGCACGAGCTGGGCGTAGCGTTTGAGCGTGTGCGCGTGAGCGCCACCGACACCAGCAAGGTGGCCAACACCTCGGCCACCGCTGCTTCGACGGGCACCGATCTCAACGGCAAAGCCGCGCAAGATGCAGCGCGCCAGATCCGCGAGCGCCTGGCCGCCAGCGTGGCCGAGCGCCATGGCTGCGCAGCTGCCGATGTGCGTTTTGCCAATGACTGTGTGTTGGTGGGCGGCGAATCGCTGGCCTTTGCCGATGTGGTGAAGCAGGCCTATCTGGAGCGCGTGCAGCTGTGGTCCGACGGGTTTTATGCTACGCCGGGCTTGTCGTGGGACAGCAAGACCTTGCAGGGCCGGCCCTTCTTTTATTTCGCTTACGGCGCTGCGGTGAGCGAGGTGCTGGTGGACAGTTTGACGGGCGAGAGCAAGCTGCTGCGCGCCGATGTTTTGCACGATGTGGGGCGCTCGCTGAACCCGGCTGTCGATATCGGCCAGGTCGAAGGCGCTTTCATCCAGGGCCTGGGTTGGCTCACGATGGAAGAGCTGGTTTGGCACCCCAAGACCGGTGCGCTGCTGACGCATGCGCCCAGCACTTACAAGATTCCTACCGCCAACGATTGTCCGCCGGTGTTGAAGGTGCAGCTGTTCGATGGTGCGAATCCACACGACAGTATTCACCGCAGCAAGGCCGTGGGTGAGCCGCCTTTGTTGTTGCCTTTCTCGGTGTTCTTTGCGATCCGCGATGCGGTGGCCGCGTGCGGCCCTGCTGGCTGCTGCCCGCCACTGCGCGCACCCGCCACTGCCGAGGCGGTGCTGGCCGCGATAGAGGCGGTGCAGCAAGGGGCTTGATAGCCGAGCGCTGCGCTGGCGCGTGCCAGCTGCGATACTCGCCGCCGTTTTATTTTTTGCCAACGCAGACCTATGCCTTTTTTTCTCACCACCAACCAGCAGGAGAACCCGCAATGAATGGATTGGAGAAATTCTTCAAGCTCGGCGAGCACGGCACCACGGTGCGCACCGAAATCCTGGCCGGGCTGACCACCTTCCTGACCATGGCCTACATCATGTTCGTCAATCCCTCGATTCTGGGTGACGCGGGCATGCCCAAGGGTGCGGTGTTTGTGGCCACCTGTTTGATCGCCGCCATCGGCTCGGTGCTGATGGGCTTGCTCGCCAACTACCCGATTGCGATTGCGCCCGGCATGGGCTTGAACGCCTATTTCGCCTACGTGGTGGTGCTGGGCATGGGCTACACCTGGCAGGCGGCGCTGGGCGCGGTTTTTGTTTCGGGCTGTTTGTTCTTGCTGGTGACGGTGTTCCGCTTGCGGGACCAGATCATCAAGGGCATACCGCAGTCAATCCGGGTGGCGATCACCGTGGGTATCGGTTTGTTCCTAGCGCTGATTGCGCTCAAGAGCGCGGGCGTGGTGGTGGAATCCAAGGCCACCTTGGTGACCTTGGGCGATCTGCACAGCGCCCCGGTGATTCTGTTTGCACTGGGCTTTTTGTTGATCGTGGTGCTCGACCGCCTGAAGGTGCCCGGCGCCATTTTGATCGGCATTCTGGCGGTGACCGTCTCGTCGTTCATCTGGGGCGGCAACCAGTTCCAGGGCGTGTTCTCGGCGCCACCGTCGATTGAGCCGACCTTCTTCAAGCTCGACATCAAAACCGCTTTGTCCACCGGTTTCCTCAACGTGGTGCTGGTGTTCTTTTTGGTGGAATTGTTTGACGCCACCGGCACCTTGATGGGCGTGGCCAAGCGTGCCGGCTTGCTGGTGCCGGGCAAGATGGAGCGCTTTCACCGCTCGCTGCTGGCCGACAGCGGCGCCATCTTCGCCGGCTCTTTGCTCGGTACCTCCAGCGCCACCGCTTATGTGGAAAGCGCTTCGGGTGTGCAAGCCGGTGGCCGCACCGGTTTGACGGCGATTACGGTGGCCGTGCTTTTCCTGGCTTGTTTGTTCATCGCGCCGCTGGCTGGCTCGGTGCCCGCCTATGCCACCGCGCCCGCGCTGTTGTTTGTGGCTTGCCTGATGCTCAAGGAGCTGACCGAAGTGGAATGGGACGATTCCACCGAAGCCATTCCGGCCGCCATCACGGCGGTGATGATGCCGTTTACCTATTCCATCGCCAACGGTTTGGCCTTCGGCTTTATTTCGTATGCGGCCATCAAGCTGTGCACGGGGCGTGCACGGGAAGTGCATTGGATGGTGTGGATCATTGCTGGCTTGTTTTTGTTCAAGTTTGCTTATATTGGCGGGCATTGATTGCGCCTTTGCCCAGGCGGAGGGCGTTGCGCTTCGCGCAGATTTTGGAGGGTAGTTTTTTAACTGGTATTGATGGGCATTGCATGCCGTAGCTGGCCGGGACTCGCCCCGGCAGGCGACCTCCCGTTTTGCCCAGCCAAAAAGGGAGGCGTAAAATCTGCCCCACATCCAGCGTCCCCGAAAGCTTCGCGTAGCGAATCTTTCGGGGCAACCTGCGCTCGGAGCAAACGCCGGCGCGCAGACGAACTCTCTCCGCGCCAAGGCGCTCCGTTCAAACAGCGTCTGCGAGTCAGAGCACGAAGTTTGGCTGTCCTACGGCAGCCAAACTGCCGGCGTTAACTCCGATCGCAGGCGCTGGCTGGAAGGGGTGGAGGGCTCCAAACAGCCTGCGAGAGTTGTGCCGATTTTTCTTCTCAGGGTGCAGCAAAGCCTGATGGCCTGCTTCGTCGCAACCAAGCATACGTGGCCATCTCTCTACCTCAAAAAGAAGACTCTCAACGCAGGCAATACAGCTGGCTTCGTCACCACGCTGATGCTCCCTGAAACTCAAGACGAAGCAGTAAAAAAGGCCATCGAGTGATGGCCTTGAGGTGGTGTTTTTTGGGGCTTTACTTCACTACCATCAGCGTGAACGGATACACGTAGGCTTGCAAAGTAACGAATATGCCCACCAAGCTGGCCAGCGCTATCGAGTGGAAAAACACATAGCGCAAGATGTCGCCTTCGTGGTTGAACCAGCGCGTGGCGGTGGAGGCGACGACGATGGATTGGGCGTCGATCATCTTGCCCATCACGCCGCCCGAGCTGTTGGCTGCGCCCATCAGGTTGGCCGACAGGCCCAGCTGTTCAGCTGCCACTTTTTGCATGCCGCCGAACAGCACGTTCGATGCGGTGTCCGAGCCCGTCAGCGCCACGCCGAGCCAGCCCATCATGGTGCCGAAGAAGGGGTAGAGCACGCCGGTGTTGGCAAAGGCCAGGCCCAGCGTGGTGTCGGTGCCCGAGTAGCGGGTGAGGGTGCCCAGGGCCAGCATCAGCACGATGGTCAGCAGCGAGTAGCGCACCAGCACCAGGGTTTTGAAGAACTGCTTGACCAGGGCCACCGGGCTGTATTTCATGACCAAGCCGCCCACAATGGCCGATAGCAAAATGCCGGTGCCGGTGGCCGAGAGCAGGTTCAGCACGTAGACCGCGCCTTCCTTGGTGGGCTTGGGCACGACGGGAGGCACTTTTTCGATCAGGTTGTGCAGGCCGCTCATCGGGAACGAGGGCGCAAACAGGCCGTTGAGCGCAGCCTTGACCGAGGGCAGGCCCCAGATGAAGACGAAGACGGTAAGAATGGCCCAGGGCGTCCAGGCGCGGATCACGTCGGCACGCGAATGCTGAGTGATGGCGCGGGCGGCCGTGCCTTCGCTCTCGCCGTTGATGCGGCCTTTGAGCGAGGTAGAGCGCCAGATGGTCTTGGGCTGCCAGATGCGCAAGAAGGCGATCAGGCAGGCCATGGAGACGATGGCGGCAATGATGTCCACCAGCTCGGGGCCGATGAAGTTGGACACCAGGTATTGCGGAATGGCGAAGGACAGGCCGGTCACCAAAATGGCGGGCCAGATTTCCATCATGCCCTTGCGGCCGGCAAAAGCCCAGATCAGCCAGAACGGCACCAGCACCGAGAAGAAGGGCAGCTGGCGGCCCACCATGGCGGTGACTTCCATCAGGTCGTAGCCATGCACCTTGGCCAGTGTGATCACCGGCGTGCCCAGCGCGCCGAAGGCGACCGGCGCGGTATTGGCGATGAGCGACAGGCCTGAGGCCGCGAGCGGCGAAAAGCCCAGGCCAATGAGGATGGCCGCCGTCACCGCCACCGGCGTGCCAAAGCCGGCCGCACCTTCAAAGAAGGCGCCAAAGGCAAAGGCGATCAGCAGCAGCTGGATGCGCCGGTCCTCGGTGATGCCGGCGATCGAATCCTGCAGCACCTTGAAGCTGCCGTTGTGCTCGGTCAGCTGGTGCAAAAAGATGATGTTCAGCACGATCCAGCCGATTGGCAGCAGGCCGGTGAGGCCGCCAAACAAGGCTGCGCGGCCTGCCATGTCGGCCGGCATGCCGTACACCAGCACAGCGATCAGCAGTGCGCACACCAGGCCCGCGCCTGCGGCGATATGCGCCTTCATGTGCAAGAAACCCAGGCCAACCAGCATCACCACCACTGGCAGCGCGGCCAGCAAGGTGGAGAGCACCATATTGCCCAGGGGGTTGTAGATCTGTTGCCACACCATGCCACGCTCTCCTTGATGAGGTTGCACACCGCAACACTGGCAGGGCCAGCGCGGTCAAGACAGGATGCACAACCGTTGTTATGACTGAAACGCCTTGATGTATAGAACCTCGACATAATGTCGGCCTGACAATTGGTTTGCAGTTCAGACAAACCCGAAGCCTGTGTGCGCCGCTGCCGCCTGAGTGACAGCCCACGGGGCAGGCGCGTTGGCTGAACCCGGGCATTGCCGCCAACATGGCAGATGCTCTCCTCCCCGTATTGCTGAAAGACAACTTGTGGCCGATTTATCCAAGATCACCTGTATCGAAGACCTGCGCGTGCTCGCCCAACAGCGCGTGCCACGCATGTTTTATGACTATGCCGATTCGGGCTCTTACACCCAGGGCACGTACCGCGACAACGAAGCCGCTTTCCAGAAAATCAAGCTGCGCCAGCGCGTAGCCGTCAACATGGAAGGGCGCAGCACGCGCAGCACCATGGTGGGCCAGGACGTGGCCATGCCGGTGGCGATTGCGCCGACGGGCCTGACCGGCATGCAGCACGCCGACGGCGAAATTCTGGCGGCGCGCGCGGCCAAGGCGTTTGGCATTCCGTTCACCTTGTCGACCATGAGCATCTGCTCGCTCGAAGATGTGGCCGAGAACACCGGCCGTCACCCGTTCTGGTTCCAGCTTTACGTGATGCGCGACCGCGATTTCATGGAGCGCCTGATCGACCGCGCCAAGGCCGCCAACTGCTCGGCACTGCAGGTGACGCTGGATCTGCAGATCCTGGGCCAGCGCCACAAGGACATCAAAAACGGCCTCTCCACACCGCCCAAGCCAACGCTGCGCAACCTCATCAACCTGGCCACCAAGCCGCGCTGGTGCATGGGCATGCTGGGTACCAAGCGCCGCAGTTTTGGCAACATCGTCGGCCACGTCAAAGGCGTGGCGGACATGAGTTCGCTGGGCTCGTGGACGGCCGACCAGTTTGACCCAAGCCTGAACTGGAACGATGTGGAATGGATCAAAAAGCGCTGGGGCGGCAAGCTGATTCTCAAGGGCATCATGGAAGCCGAAGACGCCCGTCTGGCCGCCGAGACCGGCGCAGATGCGCTGATCGTCAGCAACCACGGCGGCCGCCAGCTCGACGGCGCGCCCGCCACCATCGACGCGTTGCCGTCGATTGCGCAAGCCGCCGGCAAGGACATCGAGGTCTGGCTCGACAGCGGCATCCGCAGCGGCCAGGACGTGCTCAAGGCGCGTGCGCTGGGCGCACAGGGCACGCTGATCGGGCGCAGCTTTTTGTACGGCCTGGGCGCTTTTGGCCAAGAGGGCGTAGCCAAGGCGCTGCAGATCATTCAGAAAGAGCTGGACACCTCAATGGCGTTTTGTGGCCACACCAACATCAACACGGTGGACAAGAGCATTCTGGTGCCGGGTACTTATCCGTTGCCGTATTGACGAGCTTTTGCGGGCAAGGCTTTGGGGCTGAGTCCGTGAGAGGACGACAGCGCAGCCAATGATGGCTGCGCTGTTTTTGTTTGTGCTTTGCGCGGGTGTGGCTGGGTCAGTTTTTAACTGGCGGTTGGCTAGGTTTGCTTGCGGCCGGGGGCAGCGAACGCGTAGCGGTGAGCGTTTGTGCCCTCTGTTTGGGACCTCTGCGCTTCGCGCAGATGCCGGGATTTCGCCCCGGCAGGCGACCTCCCTTTTTGTTGCACGACAAAAAGCGAGGGGAAAAAACGTGCCCCGCAGCCAGCGTCCCCGAAAGCTTCGCGTAGCGAATCTTTCGGGGCAACCTCCGCTCGAAGCAAACGCCGGCGTGCGTCATAACTCTCTCCGCGCCAAGGCGCTGCGTTCAAACAGATGACGCAAGTCAGAGCACGAAGTTTGGCTGTCCTGCGGCAGCCAAACCGCCGGCGTTTACTCCGATCGCAGGCGCTGGCTGAAAGGGGAGAAACAGCCAACAGCCTGCGTGAATTGCGCGATGAAGGTCAATAGTGCTTGTTCAAAGGCTGCTATTCCGTGATGAACCGTAGGGCGAAAGGGTGGCCGTTGCAAGGCCTATTGCTCTCTAAATCCTGAAATGGCATGCCCTATTGCCTTGCGCTCAAAGGCAGCGCGTGTCTGCAAGTATTTGTCAAGACTTGCAAAAATTTCTTTGCTGGCGCGTTGTCCTACATGGGGCGGACATTTTCGCTTTCTAGACTGCTTGGATTGCCGACCCTGCATGCTGGGTGGGTGATGCTCACCACAGGAGGAACCGGATGTTTGACACGCTGATTCGAGAATTTGCAGGTCGCTATGGCCTGGGCGATAAATCCAAAGACCTGATCGCCATGGTGCTGGCCTATGTCACCGATCCGTCCAAGGGCGGGCTCTCGGGTTTGTTGGAGCGGGTGCGCGGGGCTGGCCTGGGTGAGATGGCGGCCAGTTGGCTGGGCACGGCCACGCCGCCGCAAGCTCCCAATAACGACCAGGTGGAATCGCTGTTTGGCGCATCCGGCGGCCTGCTGGCCACCATCAGCGACAAACTGCATCTGCCGCGCGATGCGGTGACATCGGCAGTTGGCAGCTTGTTGCCGATGCTGGTGTCGCGCCTGACGCCCGGTGGCACCGTGCCTGCGGCTTTGCCGGCGGAGGTGTCTGCACTCATTGGCAGCGGGCAATCCATGCTCGGCGGCCTGGTGGCCGGTGGCGCCGCAGTGGCTGGTACGGGCATGGCGGCTGCGTCTGCGGCTGCATCTTCTGCCGCATCGTCGGTGGGCGCGGCAGCCAGTTCCGTCGGTTCGGCCGCTTCCGCTGCTGGTGCTTCTGCGGCGCAAGCGGCCAGCGCGGCCGGTGGCGGTATTGGCAAATGGGTGCCTTGGCTGATTGGTGCTTTGGTGGTGATTTTTGGCATCACCTATTGCGGCAAAAAGTCGCCCGAGAGCGCGCCTGCGCCCACGGCGGCACCAACGCCAGCACCGGCTCCAGCGCCCGCTCCGGCACCTGCACCGGCCCCAGCTCCCGCGCCTGAGCCGGCCCCAGCTGCAGCTCCCGCAGCCGCACCGGCCGCCGATGCGGCGCCCACGGGCGCAGCGGTGCTCGACAGCCTGGTGCAAGACGTGCCCAAGCTGCAGGTTTTCTTTGACTCGGGCAAGGTCGAGGTGCCGGCCGAGTTCGCCGACAAGGCCAAGGCCATGGTGGCTTATCTGCAAGCCCACGCTGAGCAGAAAGCGGTGATCTCGGGCTTTAACGACCCGACGGGCGACGCCGCCAAGAACGCCGAGCTGTCCAAGCAACGTGCCACGGCCGTGCAAGCGGCGCTGGTGGTTGCCGGCGTGCCGGTTGACCGCACCGTGTTGGAAAAGCCCGCGGAGACTTCGGACACAGGCGCCACCAACGCTGCTTCGCGCCGCGTCGACGTGGTGTTGCGCGCCAACTGAGGCAGCTCCAAGCAGCCAGCCCAAGCCGCCGCGAGGCGGCTTTTTTGCACCCGCTTGCCAGATGCCGCTGTCACTCATCGCCAAATGCAGGGGCGGGCGCTGGCCCGATCGCCTAGCATTTCAGACTTGATGCAGGAGTGTTTGGGCCATGGCTAATGAGACGGGGGCAGCAATGTCTTGGGGTGGTTGGTGGATTGCGCTGGTGGTGTTTGCGGCCGTGGCGCAGACCGCGCGCAATGCCGCGCAGCGTTCGCTGACCGCAGAGCTGGGCACCTGGGCGGCCACGCTGGTGCGCTTTTTGTACGGCTTGCCGCTGGCCGGGCTGGCACTGGTGCTGCTCTATACGGTTCCCAGCACGCCGCCGCAGATCACGCATTGGAGCTGGGCCTACTTTGGCTGGATTGCGCTGGGCGCTTTTTTCCAGATCGCTGCAACCGGCGCATTGCTGCTGGCCATGCAGCAGCGCAATTTTGCGGTGGCGGTTACTTTGTCCAAGACCGAGGTTCTGCAGGTCGCCTTGTTTGGTGCGGTGTTTTTGCATGAGCTGCCCACCGCCTGGGCTTTGGGGGCCATGGCGATTGCCACGGTAGGCGTGGCCTTGCTGTCCATGCCGCCGCGCCAGCCCGGTGCGCGCTTTGAATGGCGCAGCAAAGCGGCTTTGTACGGCCTGATCTGCGGCGCTTGTTTTGCGATTGCCACCGTGGGTTTCCGTGGTGCTGCGCTGGAGCTGCAAGCGCCCACCGCCTTGCTCTCCGGCGCTTGGGGCGTTTTCACCGCGCAGTGCATGCAGACCTTGGCCATGGGCCTGTGGTTTGTGTGGCGCGATCCGGGCGTGCTGGTGCGTATTGCCAAAGCCTGGCGCGTGTCGCTTGTGGCGGGTTGCATGGGCAGTGCGGCTTCGCTCGCCTGGTTCAGCGCCTATGCCTTGCAAAGCGCGGCTTCGGTGCGGACCTTGGGCATGGTGGAGGTGATCTTCAGCTACATCGTCTCGCGCCGCTTTCTCAAGGAGCAGTTGCGCCTGAACGAGAAATGGGGCATTGCGCTGGTGCTGATCGGCATTGTCATCATCTGCACGCAGTTGTGACGCTAGGTTGAACGGTTTTTGAGCGGCTGCAGTTGTCGCGTTGATTCCAAGCGCTTGTAGCACCCGTCTGACAGCAGTGTTTTTGTTGCGGGCGCATCATGGTTCTATCAGTCACGATGGGACCATAGCTATGACAACACAAAGTCCTTCCTCTGCTGCAGCCGGAACACCTCCGCACTACAGCGCCGAAGAAAAACGCCACCGCATCTTCGCCATCATGGCGGCCTCGTCAGGCAATCTGGTCGAGTGGTTCGATTTTTACGTTTACGCGTTTTCTTCGATTTACTTTGCCGCCGCCTTCTTCCCCAAAGGCGATCCGACGGTGCAGTTGCTCAATACCGCCGGCGTGTTTGCCGCCGGTTTTTTGATGCGCCCGATCGGCGGTTGGCTGTTTGGCCGCATCGCCGACAAGTACGGCCGCAAAAAATCCATGCTGATCTCGGTGACCATGATGTGCGCCGGCTCGCTGGTGATCGCCTGTTTGCCCACCTACGCACAGATTGGCGCGTTGGCGCCGTTTTTGTTGCTGCTGTGCCGCCTGTTCCAAGGCTTGTCGGTGGGTGGTGAATACGGCACTACCGCTACCTACATGAGCGAAGTGGCGCTCAAGGGCCAGCGCGGGTTTTTCTCTTCTTTCCAGTATGTAACGCTGATTGGTGGCCAACTGCTGGCCGTGCTCTTGATCGTGATTCTGGAGGCGCTCTTGACCGACGCCCAGCTGCGCGAATGGGGCTGGCGCATTCCCTTCGTTTGCGGTGCCTTGGCGGCCGTGGTGGCGATGATGCTGCGCCGTACCTTGCACGAGACGCAATCGGAGGCAGCCATGCACGACAAGGAAACCGGCACGCTCGGCAATCTGTTCAAGCACCACTGGCGCGCCTTTGTCACCGTGGTGGGCTATACGGCCGGCGGCTCGCTGATCTTCTACACCTTCACCACGTACATGCAGAAGTATCTGGTCAACAGCGTGGGCTTGCCGATCAAGACGGCCAGCTATGTGATGACGATTTGCCTGTTCATCTACATGTGCATGCAGCCGCTGTTCGGCATGCTGTCCGACCGCATTGGCCGGCGCCTGTGCATGATGCTGTTTGGCGCACTGGGCGCGATTTTCACCGTGCCGATTCTCACTAGCTTGCAGCACGCTTCCTCGCCTGAAATGGCCGGTTTGCTGATCGTGGTGGCGCTGGGCATCGTCAGCTTCTACACCTCGATTTCGGGCATTGTGAAAGCCGAGATGTTCCCGCCCGAAGTGCGCGCACTGGGCGTGGGTTTTGCTTATGCGGTGGCCAATGCCATTTTTGGTGGCTCGGCCGAATTTGTGGCACTGGCGCTCAAGAGTGCCGGCCACGAGAGCGCCTTCTTCTGGTACGTGTCGGCGATGATGGTGATCGCCTTCCTGTTCAGCCTGCGCCTGCCAAAACAGGCGGCGTATCTGCACCACGACCACTGAGCGGCCAACGATCTGCCACAGCGAACCCGGCCTGCGTGCCGGGTTTGTTTTGCGCGGCGACAATAGCGCGGTGAGCCCCGATTCTTTTGCCCCGTTGCCACCGCGCCGCCGCATTGCGCACCTGGACATGGACGCTTTTTATGCGTCGGTCGAGCTGCTGCGCTACCCGCAGCTCAAGGGTTTGCCGGTGATCATTGGCGGCGGGCGCCGGCGCGAGGACGATGCGCTCACCGCTGCCTACGGTGGGCGGCTTGCGGAGATCCCGGTGGCGGCTTTTCCGCTGCTCAAAGACTACGTGGGGCGCGGCGTCATCACCACCGCCACCTACCAGGCGCGGGCCTTTGGCGTGGGCTCGGCCATGGGCATGATGAAAGCCGCCAAGCTGTGCCCGCAGGCGATTTTGCTGCCGGTGGATTTTGCGCGCTACCGCCAGTTTTCGCGCCAGTTCAAAGGCATCATCACCGCGATTGCGCCGCAGATGGAAGACCGGGGCGTGGACGAGGTCTACATTGATTTCACCCATGTGGAAGGTGGCCAGCACGAGCAGGGCCGCACGCTGGCGCTGCGTCTGCAAAGCGAGATTTTTGCCGCCACCGGGCTGACCTGCTCGGTAGGCGTTGCGCCCAACAAGCAACTGGCCAAGATGGCGAGCGAGTTCAACAAACCCAACGGCGTCTCGGTCGTGTTGGAGAGCGATCTGCAAAGCCGCATCTGGCCGCTGGCCTGCCGCAAGATCAATGGCGTAGGCCCCAAGGCCGATGCCAAGTTGCAGGCGCTGGGCATCCAGACGATTGGCGACCTGGCCGCGCGCGAGCCGCTTTGGTTGGTGCAGGAGTTTGGCCGCAGCTATGGCGCCTGGTTGCATGCATCGAGCTGGGGGCGCGACAGTCGGCCGGTGGTGACCGAGAGCGAGCCGGTGTCGATGAGCCGCGAGACCACGTTCGATCGCGATCTGCACGCGGTGCGCGACAAGGCCGAGCTGGGCGCCATCTTCACCGAGCTGTGCGAATCGGTGGCGGCCGATCTGCAGCGCAAAGGCTATGTGGGCCGCACCATCGGCATCAAGCTGCGCTATCCGGATTTCAAGATTGCCACCCGCGACCACAGCCTGCCGCTGTATACCAGCGATGCCAAGGCCATCCGCCACGCGGCCGGCCAGTGTTTGAAGCGTGCGCCGCTGGACCAGCGCTTGCGTTTGCTGGGCGTGCGTGTGGGCAATCTTTTGCCGCAGGAACAGGCGCTGGCGCAAGGTTTGGTGGGCGATGCGCAGGCAGTCAAAGCGGCAGAGAAAAAGGCACAGTACGCACTGCACGACAAGGGCAGCGACCCTTACACCTTGCCCCTGTTTACGGACGATGAGTAGCGCTTATTGGCGCGCCGTGCGCACGTTGGCGGGCAGCGCCATCGGGTGGCTGGTGCGCAGCGGGTTGATGTCCAGCCCGCCACGGCGTGTGTAGCGCGCGTAGACGGTCAGGCGCAGCGGTTTGCACTGGCGCCAGATGTCGACAAACATGCGCTCCACGCATTGCTCGTGGAACTCGTTGTGGTTGCGGAAGCTGACGATGTACTGCAGCAGCTTCTCCTGGTTGATGGCCGGGCCGGTGTAGCTGATGCGCACGCTGCCCCAGTCGGGCTGGCCGGTGACCAGGCAGTTGCTTTTGAGCAGGCGGCTACAAAGCACTTCGGTCACGGGCGCTTCGTCGAAAGCGGCGGTCAGCAGCTCGGGCGCGGGCTGGTAGTGCTCGCAATCGATATCCAAGCGGTCCAGGTTCAGACCGTCGAGCTCTTGCACGGGCTGGGCGTCGAACATTTCGGGGTCGATCAGCTTGACGCCGATGGTGGCGCTGTGCGGTGCGCCACGCCAGACGGCTTCGCTCACATCGGCTACCAGCTTGGCGCGCACTTCGTCGGCCGTGGCAAAGCGGCTGTTGTTGATGCTGTTGAGGTAGAGCTTGAAGGATTTGCTCTCGACGATGTTGGGCGTTTCGCAGGGAATGGTAAAGCTCACCAGCGCCACCTGCGGCTTGCCGCGCAGATTGAGCCAGGAGACCTCGTAGGCCGTCCACAGATCGGCGCCAAAGAAAGGCAGCTTGTCGGCGGCAATGCCGAGCTCTTCGCGCTTGGCCGCACGGGGCAGGGGAAAGAGCAGGGTGGGGTCGTACTGGTCGATGTACGCCGAGCGCTGGCCCAGGGGCGATTGCTCGGGTTGGGGAGAGAAAGTCATGCTGGGGGAGAGAAAACGGCTGCGGCCTGCGGGTGAGGCGGCAGCCGCTGTTTTTATTTGAATTCGCCTTCGCGCAGCCACTTGGTGGCTATCCATTTTTCGCCGCGTACTACGGGCGAGCCGCCATGCAGCGATTTGGTCGACGGCTCTGGCGTGGCGTAGCTGAAGAACACCGCATTGCCACGGCGCGGCGCCACCTCCACCCCGACGTCGGGGAAGCTGGTGCCGCCGCCGGCTTCGGGGTTGTTCAGGTAGATCACCAGGGTGGCCACGCGCTGGCCGCCGCGCTTCAAGATGGTGGGCGTGCCGGGTTGGCTAGGGTCAAAGTAGTCGTAGTGCGGCTTGTACTCGGCACCGGGCCGATAGTGCAGCACTTGCAGGCCTTCGCCATGGCTCTCGGGCCAGTTCACCAATTTGGCGATGCGGCGCTCCAGCGTGGCGACGACGGGCGTTTCCTCGCGCTGAAAAAACATGCCATCGCTGGTACGGTCGGCGTTGACTTCTTCGCCGCCGGTCTTGGTTTCCACCGTCAGCGAGCGCTTCATGCGCGGCTGGGCGGAGGCGATGATGGCGTCGCATTCCTCGTCGGACAGCAGGTTGCCGAAGACCACGATGCGCGGGTGCTTCATGCTCAGCAGCACGCTGACCTGGCGGTCGCCCACGTCGATGCTGCCGGGCTGGTCCATCAGGGCCGGCTCGGGCAGCGGGCGGCTGATCTGGGTGGCGATCTCGGTGTTGGCCCCTTGCACGCTTTGCAGGTGTTCGGTGAGCACTTTTTCCATGGCCGATTCGGCCACGTCTTCGTTCCAGCCGGCGTCGACCATGGCTTTGAAGACACTTTGGGCACTGACGCCGGCGCTGGCCTGTTCAATGATCCAGGCGCGCAATTCCGGCGTGATGGGTTGCGAGGCGGTCATGGCTTTCCTTTCGCGGCCATTGTGCATCAATCGGCTTTTCTGCGGAAAACCAAATGCTCGGCCGTGGAGACGTCACTGGCGTAAGCATAGCCATCGGTGTTGAATTTTTTCAACACGGCAGGCGTTTTGGCCTGGTGTTCAATGGCGTAGCGCGCCATCAGACCGCGCGCTCTTTTGGCAAAGAAGCTGATGATCTTGTACTGGCCGTTCTTGTAGTCTTCAAAGCTGCAATCGACTACGCGGGCGCGCAGCGCCTTGCGATCGACCGATTTGAAGTATTCCTGCGAAGCCAGGTTGATGACCACGGGCGCGTCTTCGCCCGCTTGCTGTTGGTTCAGGTAGTCGGCAATCTGCGTGCCCCAGTACTGGTACAGGTTGCTGCCTTTATCAGTGGCCAGGCGGGTGCCCATTTCCAGGCGGTAGGGCTGCATCCAGTCGAGCGGGCGCAGCACGCCGTACAGGCCGCTGAGCAGGCACAGGTGCGATTGCGCCCAGTCCAGCTGCTTGGCGCTCAGGCTCTGGGCCTGCAGGCCGTCGTACACATCGCCATTGAAGGCCATGATGGCCTGGCGCGAGTTTTTGGCCGTGAACTTGGGCGACCAGGCCTCATAGCGCGCCACGTTCAGCGCAGCGAGCTTGTCGCTGATGGACATGAGGCTGGCGATCTGTTGCGGTGATTGCTGGCGCAGCACGGCGATCAGCGCCTTG
Source organism: Comamonas trifloxystrobinivorans (assembly GCF_043359985.1). Taxonomy (NCBI): domain Bacteria; kingdom Pseudomonadati; phylum Pseudomonadota; class Betaproteobacteria; order Burkholderiales; family Comamonadaceae; genus Comamonas; species Comamonas trifloxystrobinivorans. The sequence continues at coordinate 86,373 of NZ_JBHZGV010000008.1, read as the reverse complement.
GACTGCGCCACAAACTGCGGTTGCGTGTGCGGCAGATCGGCCGGCAGCGGCGTTTCGTAGTCCAGCGATTTGGCGGGGGAGAGCAAAAACAACATGGCAATACGGCTTGTGATAATGAAACAGGCCGGAGGTGATCCGGCCTGTGTGCCTAGCTTTGGGGCTTAAGCGGCTGTGGGTGCGGGGCGTTCGGCTTCACGCTCAAACGGCAGCACCATCGCGGCCAGGTCTTTGCGGGTTTCGACCAGGACCAGCGGGCCTTCGTCGAGCACCACCAGCGGTGGCCGCTCGCGTGGCACATGCACGGGCTTGGGCTCGGCGGCAATGGCCGCTTGTACGGCTGCTACCTTTTCCACATCCGAATTGACCCATTGCAGACCGGCGTTGGCTGCGATGGCGTTGAGTTGCTCCAAGGGCAGCGTATAGCTGGCGATCTTGGGCAGGCCTTGGGGCGCTGGCTCAGCCACGGCAGCCACAGCTGCAATTGCTGGTGCAGCAGGAGCAACGGGTGCTACTGGTGCGGCAGCAGGCGCTTGTGCTACCACGGGCGCTGCTACCGGTGCAGGCGCGCTTTCGGCAACCACAGGTGCAGCAACCACTTCTTCCACAGCCACCGTCTCAGCCACAGCGGCCACGGCAATCGGTGCGCTGGCAGCGGTGTCAAAGTAGCTGCGGCGTGGTGCGGCTTCGGTTTCGGCCTGGGCAGTCACAGCGGGTGCTGCTTCTGCTTCGGCGTTCAGGCCTTCGGGGTTTTGCTCATCGCGTGGCTGGCGCTCACCGCGGTTGCGGCGGTCGCGGCCATAGCGGTCACGCGAGCGGCGTTCGCGGCGCTCTGGGGTGGCTTCGCCTTCGGCAGCGGGTTGGCTGCTGGTGGTGTTGCTGTCCAGATCGAGCGACGGCAGCGAGGCGATGACGGCTTCGGCGTCGACCGGGGTGGGTGCCAGAGCGGCGTTGTCGCGCTGGATCTCTTCGCCTTGGTTGCGGCGCTCGTTGCGCTCCGTGCGCTCGCCACGTTCACGGCGGGGGCCGCGCTCAGGGCGCGGTGCGCGCTCTTGGCGCTCGGCCTGGGCTTCGCCATTGGCATTGTCTGCCAGGGTGTTGACGGCGGCTTCGTCGCGGCGGTTGCGCTCTGGGCGCTCACCGCGCTGCTCGTTGCGGCGGCGGTTGTCGCGGCCTTCTTGCTGCTCGCCATTGCGGTTGCGGCCATTGCGCTCGCCTTCGGCGCGCTCACCGCGCTCCGTGCGTTCACCGCGCTCGCTGCGTTCGCCATTGCGGCGGTTGCCGTCTCGGCTGCCTTGGCCGTTGCGCTCACCGCGCTCGCCACGTTGCTCGTTGCGGCGGTTGCCATTGCGGCCGTCACGGCCTTCCTTGCGGGTTTCCTTGGCAGGCTCGGCCACTACGGGCGCAGGCGCTGCGACGGGAGCCGGTGCGCCAAAGCCGAAAAAGCGCTTGATGGCCGCCCACAGGCCGGTTTCTTGCGCTGGTGCCGCCACAGGCGCTGGTGCGGGAGCGGCGGCCTGGTTGGCGGCAGCGCGGGCAGCGGGCGCGGGGCGGGGTTCGGCGATGGGAGCCGGTGCGTCAGGCAACACGCCCTTGATGACCGGCGTTTGCTTGTTGGTGGGCTCTTGCGAGCGGCGGGTGAAGCCGACTTGTTCTTCCTCGGCATCGGCCAGCTTGTAGCTCGCCTCCATGGTGTCGAGGCGCGGGTCGTCGTGCTTCATGCGCTCGAGCTTGTAGTGCGGCGTTTCGAGCGACTTGTTGGGCACCATGGTGACCGAGACGCGTTGCTTGAGCTCGATCTTCTGGATTTCGGTGCGCTTTTCGTTGAGCAGGAAGGAGGCGACTTCGACCGGCACCTGGCAGTTGACGGCTGCCGTGTTGTCCTTCATCGACTCTTCCTGGATGATGCGCAGGATTTGCAGCGCCGAGCTTTCGGCGTCGCGGATGTGGCCCGAGCCGCCGCAGCGGGGGCAGTTGATGTGGGCACCTTCGCTCAGCGCGGGCTTGAGGCGCTGGCGGCTCATCTCCATGAGGCCGAACTTGCTGATGGTGCCGAACTGCACGCGGGCGCGGTCTTGGCGCAGCGCGTCGCGCAGGCGGTTTTCCACATCGCGGCGGTTCTTCGACTCTTCCATGTCGATGAAGTCGATCACGATCAGGCCGCCGAGGTCGCGCAGGCGCATCTGGCGGGCCACTTCGTCGGCGGCTTCCAGGTTGGTGCGGGTAGCGGTTTCTTCGATGTCGCCGCCCTTGATGGCGCGGGCCGAGTTGACGTCGATCGAGACCAGCGCTTCGGTGTGGTCGATCACAATGGCGCCGCCCGAGGGCAGGGTGACGGTGCGCGAGTAGGCCGATTCGATCTGGTGTTCGATCTGGAAGCGGCTGAACAGCGGTGCGTCGTCGCGGTAGCGCTTCACACGTGCAGCATGCTCAGGCATCACATGTGCCATGAACTGCTGGGCTTGCTCATAGATGTCATCCGTGTCGATCAGGATGTCACCGATTTCGTTGTTGAAGTAGTCGCGAATGGCGCGGATCACCAGGCTCGACTCTTGGTAGATCAGGAAAGCGCCCTTGCCAGCTTTGGCCGCGCCGTCGATGGCACCCCAGAGCTTGAGCAGGTAGTTCAAATCCCATTGCAGCTCAGGCGCGCTGCGGCCAATGCCGGCGGTGCGCGCAATGATGGACATGCCCTTGGGGTATTCGAGCTGGTCCATGGCTTCTTTGAGCTCGGCGCGCTCGTCACCCTCGATGCGGCGCGAGACGCCACCGCCACGGGGGTTGTTGGGCATCAGCACCACATAGCGGCCGGCCAGCGAGATGAAGGTGGTGAGCGCAGCGCCTTTGTTGCCGCGCTCTTCCTTCTCGACCTGAACGATCATTTCCTGGCCTTCGCGGATCACATCGTTGATGCGCGCCTGGCTGGGCGAGACGCCCTCGGCAAAGTACTGCTTGGAAATTTCTTTGAATGGCAGGAAGCCGTGGCGGTCTTCGCCGTAATCGACGAAACAGGCTTCCAGACTGGGTTCGACCCGGGTGACAACGGCTTTGTAGATGTTGCCTTTGCGTTGTTCGCGGCCTTCGATCTCGATCTCGTAATCCAGCAGCTTCTGGCCATCCACGATGGCGAGGCGTCGCTCTTCAGCTTGCGTGGCGTTGATCAGCATCCGTTTCATGATGCGCGTCCTTCGTAATGCGGGACTGGCAACCTTTGTCAGGCAGGTACCAGTCTCCAATCCCAAACAATAAACAGGCTCTTACTGGAGCCGCAGATGCAGGGACAGACGCAGAGAAACGGATGAAGGTACAGAGCGTGCCATGGTTTGCTGGTAATACTTTATGTCAGCACAGGCGGTTTTGGCACGCGGGAGAGGGCATATAAATAGCCGGCCAGCCAAGGAATGGCTGCCACCGGCTGCAGGAACTGCCCAGAAAACATGCGCACAGCGGGCACGGACGGGCGCACTGGCGCGCAGCTGCTGCTGCGCCAGAGAGTTGCCATCCAAGCCCACAAAATCATCATGTTGGTGTGCAAACGGTCCGTTTGGCAAGCGGGTGGAAGTCCACGCACGCTGCGGCAGGGGCCGTCAGAAATCTGTAATTTCGTTGTGTTTCACTGTGTCTGCCCACCCGACTGCTTGCCTGGCCTGCGCAATTTCTTGGTATGCAGGCGGCGGGGCAAGGCCGTCGGTCAGACATCGACCGGCCTGTGCGGGTACTGGTGGGTGAATTAAACTGCTCACCGGTTAACCAATAACTCTATCGCGCAGGTGAAACACATTATAGAGGGCAAACCGGGCGAGCCCCGTAGTCCGCAAGCAGCCCCGGTGGCTGTAAGGATGGTGCAAGTCCATCCAGATGATGCCGGTCAGCGGCTCGACAACTTTCTGATGCGCCACCTCAAAGGTGTGCCCAAGACCCATATCTACCGCATCATCCGCAATGGCGAGGTGCGCATCAACAAAGGCCGCACGGCCGCTGATGCGCGTGTGCAAGCGGGCGATGTGGTGCGTATTCCGCCGGTGCGCGTGTCGGCCAAACCCGAGGAGGCCGAGCGGGCCATTCCGGGCAGGGAATTCCCTTTGTTGCTGGATGACGACGCTGTGCTGGCCATCAACAAGCCGGCCGGTGTGGCCGTGCACGGCGGCTCGGGCGTGAGCTTTGGCGTGATCGAGCAGCTGCGCCGTGCCCGGCCCGATGCGCGCTTTTTGGAGCTGGTGCACCGCCTGGACCGGGAAACCTCGGGGATTTTGCTGGTGGCCAAAAAGCGCTCGGCGCTGACCCATCTGCAAGACCAGTTCCGCGAGCGCGAAACCGGTAAAACCTATCTGGCCCTGGTGATTGGCGAATGGCCGGCCAATAAAAAGGTGATCGATACGCCGCTGCGCAAATACCTGCTGCCTGACGGCGAGCGCCGTGTGCGCGCCACCACGGCGGACGATCCCGAGGGCATGCGCTCGGTATCGCTGGTCAAAGTGCAGCAATTGCTGCCAGCGCGCCACAGCCTGGGCCTGCCGGCTATGAGCTTGCTGGAGGTGACCATCAAAACCGGCCGCACCCACCAGATCCGCGTGCACCTGGCCAGCAGCGGGCACCCGATCGTCGGCGACGAGAAGTATGGCGATTTCGACCTGAACAAGCGCCTCGTCAAACACGGCCTCAAGCGCATGTTCTTGCACGCCTGGCGCCTGCAGTTCAACCACCCGCAGACCGAGGAACGCACCGAGTTGCGGGCGGAACTGCCCGATGAATTGTCGGAATTTGTAACTTCAGCGCAGGCCGTCCACTGAGTCTGGCGCTGGCAGCGCTTGCTACCATTGGCGCTTTGATATGTATCGCAAGGGGCTGCGCTTGCCAGCCAGCGCGGCAGCCCCTGTTTGGAGAATTGAGGCCCCATGACCCGACGTTTTGACCTGATTGCTTTTGACTGGGATGGCACCTTGTTCGACTCGACCGCCGCGATTGCGCTGTCGATCCAGGACGCAGTGCGCGATGTCGGTGGCACCGTCCCCAGCCTGGAAGCGGCCAAGTACGTGATCGGCATGAGCCTGCAAGGCGCGCTCAAGCACGCTGCGCCCGATGTGCCAGCCGACAAGATGGTCGAGCTGACCAACCGCTACCGCTACCACTACCTCAAGCGCCAGGAAGAGGTGAACCTGTTCGACGGCGTGTTGCCGCTGCTCGACCAGCTCAGCGCCAGCGGCCATTTGTTGGCCGTGGCTACGGGCAAGAACCGGCGCGGGCTCAACGAGGTGCTGGCCTCGACCTTGCTCAAGGGGCGCTTTGATGCATCGCGCACCGCCGACGAAACCGCTGGCAAGCCGCATCCGCTGATGCTGCAAGAGCTGATGGCCGAGCTGGGCGTGGAGCCTGAGCGCCTGCTGATGGTGGGCGACACCACGCACGATCTGCAAATGGCCTTGAACGCCGGCTGCGCCAGTGTGGGTGTGAGCTATGGCGCGCACGATCCCCAGGGCTTTGCAGCGTTGCAACCTTTGTATGTGGCGCACTCTGTTGCTCAGTTGCAACAATGGATGGCGGACAATGGCTGATACGCGCCCTTTTTACTGTTTGCCTGTACAGTGATTGGCGTGCCAGGCAGGAGCAGCAATGGCAGACCCAGCAGCAATTCCACTTTGTAATAGCAAGGATTTGAGCAACGGCGGCAGCGCCGTGCCCTTTGATGTGGTGTTTGCAGGCCAGACCTGCCGGGCCTTTGCCATTCGCTACCAAGATGCCGTGCATGCCTACTTGAACCGCTGCACCCATGTGGCGATGGAAATGGATTACCAGCCCGACCGTTTTTTTGACGATACCGGCCGCTGGTTGTTGTGCGCGACCCATGGCGCGGCCTATGCGCCGGATACTGGTGACTGTGCCGGTGGCCCGTGCCGGGGTGGCCTGGTCAAAATCGCGCTGAGCGAACAGGGCGGTGTGGTGTACTGGCACAGCGATTACCGCCTCCAACCTCTTGAGTTTTAAGATGAATCCGATGGATAACCAAGCCCAGCCGCCGCAGCCCACACCCGATTTGTGGGGCCAGGCCGCGCCCGCAGCCGCGGCGCCGGCCGCTGCTGCCGCTTCTCAGCCTGGCTGGGAGCGCTCGGTGCTGGAGCGCCTGGCGTTTGACACGCTCAAGGAGCAAAGAGCGGCGCGGCGCTGGAAAATCTTTTTCCGCCTGGCTTGGCTGCTGGTCTTTGTGGGCATGATGTTTTATCTGTTCAGCTCGGACAGCAGCAGCACCGCCACCTCGACCGAGCACACGGCGGTGGTGGAGCTGAAGGGTGAAATCTCGTCCGGCTCGGATGCCGGAGCTGAGTTCGTGATTGCCGCGCTGCGTACGGCGTTCGAAGACGATGGCGCCAAGGCGGTGGTGCTGCTGATCAACTCGCCCGGTGGCAGCCCCGTGCAGGCGGGCATGATCAACGACGAGATCGTGCGCCTCAAGGCTCTGCACAAAAAGCCCATGTACGCGGTGGTGGAGGAGTCTTGCGCCTCGGCCGCCTATTACATTGCCGCCGCCGCTGACAGCATTTATGTGGACAAGGCCAGCATCGTCGGCAGCATTGGCGTGCTGATGGACGGCTTTGGCTTTACCGGCACCATGGAAAAGCTGGGCGTGGAGCGCCGTCTGCTCACCGCTGGCAGCAACAAGGGCATGCTCGATCCGTTCAGCCCGATGAACGACAAGCAAAAAGCCTATGCGCAGCAAATGCTGGGCCAGATCCACCAGCAGTTCATCACCGTGGTGCGCCAAGGCCGGGGGGGCCGCTTGAAAGAGAACGAAGACACCTTCAGCGGCCTGTTCTGGACCGGCGAGCAAGCGGTCAAGCTGGGCCTGGCCGACGGCTTGGGCAGCCTGGACCAGGTGGCACGCGATGTAGTGGGCGCCGAAGAGGTGGTGGATTACACGCGGCGCGAGAACGTGGCCGAGCGCCTGGCGAAAAAGTTCGGTGCCTCGGTAGGCGCAGGTGCGGTGAGTTCGATGCGCTCGATGGTGCCCAGCATGCGCTGAGGCAGCGCTCACTGAGCTGCTGTCGCTCTCTCTCTATATATATAGAACAAGGCCGCCCGGCACATGCCTGGCGGCCTTGTTGTTGCGGGCCGCAGCCTCAGCGGCTTCAGCGACCTATGGCAAAAACCATGGGCGTGTGCTTGTCCAGCTCTACATTCAGCGGCTTCCACTGTTTGACCAGGCGGCTTTGGGTGCGCGCAGTCTCCAGCGTCAGCCCGCTGGAGATGGACAGCCGCGTATTGGGCTGCAGGTTTTGCAAGAGCGCGCCCAAGAGCGCCTGGTTGCGGTACGGCGTTTCAATAAAGAGCTGGGTTTGCCCCTGGCGCAGCGCCAGTTGCTCCAGCTCGCGCAGGCGGGCAGTGCGTGGGGCGCTGTCGCTGGGCACGTAGCCGACAAAAGCAAAGTTCTGGCCGTTGAGCCCGCTGGCAGCCAAGGCCAAGAGCAGCGAGCAGGGGCCCACCAGTGGCACGACGTCAATACCTGCATCGTGCGCGGCACGCACCACGGAGCTGCCCGGGTCGGCAATGGCGGGCATGCCGGCTTCGCTGACCAGGCCCACATCGTGGCCTTGCAAGGCGGCGGCAATCAGGCTGGCGGCATCGGCGCTGCCGGCGGCTTGCGGGTTGTGGTCGCCTTTCTTATGGGCTTCGCGCGGCAGCTCGGTGATGGTTTGCTGCTGTAGCGGCAAGGCCAACGGTGCAATCGCATCCACCCGCTTCAAGAAAGCGCGGCAGCTTTTGGCGTTTTCGCAAACCCAATGGGTGATGCGGGCCGCCGCTTGCACCGTGTGCGCGGGCAGTACATCGGTCAGCGGTGCATCGGTGGCGCAACCAAAATCGAGTGGCGTGGGTACGAGGAACAGTTTCCCTTTGGCGTTGTCGCTCATGGCAGTACCACTCCGGCGGCGCGCAGCAGGCGGGCAGTGCGAATCAGTGGCAGGCCGATCAGTGCGGTGGGGTCGTCGCTCTCAATGGCGTCGAGCAAGGTGATGCCCAGGCCTTCGCTCTTGGCGCTGCCTGCGCAGTCGTAAGGTTCTTCGGCGCGCAGATAGCGCTCGATCTCGGCGTCATTCAGCGCGCGGAAGACGGTGCGCACCACGGCGGTATCCGATTGCACAAAGCCGCTGGCCAGGCAAACCACGGCGACGGCGGTGTGGAACTGCACGGTCTGGCCGCTCATGGCGCGCAACTGGCGCACGGCCTTGTCGTGCGCCAGCGGTTTGCCCAGCGGCTGGCCGTTCAGATCGGCGACCTGGTCAGAGCCAATCACCACGGCATTCGGGAACTGTGCGGCCACCGCCTGGGCCTTGGCCAGGGCCAGGCGCAGTGCCAGGGCGCCAGGGGTTTCGCCCGCTTGCGGGGTTTCGTCCACATCGGGGGCGGCGCACTCGAAAGGCAGGCGAAAACGCTCCAGCAGTTCGCGCCGGTAGCGGGAGGTCGAGCCCAGAACCAGGGCGCGGGGAGTGAGGGAATCAGACATGCCCAGATTCTCTTACACTGGCGCGCATGACCAAGGAATTTTCAGTCAACCGCCTTGATATCAAGGCTTTTGCGCAGCACGAGGCGCAACTCCAGGGCGAGCAGCCCATGGGCCAGTTTCGGCGTCTGCTGGCCGAAGACCTGCGCCACGAAGCGGCAGCCGAGCAGCCAGTAAGTTGGGACCTGGAAGGCGAGTGGCGCGAGGAAACCGGCCGCCCCGGCGAGGCCTGGCTGCACCTGCAAGCCGATGCTGTGGTGCAGATGCAGTGCCAGCGCTGTCTGCAGCCGGCCGATATGGCCGTACAGGCCGACCGGTCTTTCCGCTTTGTCAAAGACGAGGCCACGGCCGCCGCCTTGGATGACGAGAGCGAAGAAGATGTGCTGGTGCTCGAGCCGCTGTTCAATGCCCACGAGCTGATCGAGGACGAACTCTTGATGGCTTTGCCCATGGTGCCCATGCATGACGAGTGCCCGGTGCAGGTAAAACTGGAGTCGGCCACCCAGGATTTCGACCCCGCGGCAGGCGAAAAAACCAATCCATTTGCGGCTTTGGCCTCGTTGCGCCTGGATAAAACCAAGCCCTAGAACAGGCGGCTTGAAGCCGGCCAGCGATCTTTGCTATAATTTGAGGCTTCGCGCGAATCCCCCTCGTGTCTTTAATGGGCTGAATCGCGTAATTTTCGGGGCTGCGCACGCTACGCGCAGCGCGTCTCACCAACCCTTTTCAGACTCAGGAGCCATCATGGCTGTTCAACAAAACAAGAAATCTCCTTCCAAGCGCGGCATGCACCGTTCGCACAATGCACTGAACGTGCCTGGTATCGCTGTGGAACCCACCACCGGCGAAACGCATCTGCGCCACCACATCAGCCCCAACGGCTTCTACCGTGGCCGCCAAGTGCTGAAGAACAAGTCGGAAGCTTAAGCCATAGCTGTTTCAAAAAAGCCCGCAGCTACGCATGTGTAGCGCGGGCTTTTTTCGTTGGTAGACGGCAAACGCCGGGCGCCAGGCGCTGAGCACAGGCGGGCGCAGATGCCCGGCCGGACGTGCGGCACTACCAGCATTTCATGAAAATTCTTCTATTTCGTTGCAAGACGGCCACGCAGGGCGGCGGGATTCGCTACCATGGCGTGTTGGCATAGAGACAAAGAATTGCAGAGCGAATGATCACACTGGCCGTGGATTGCATGGGCGGTGATGCGGGGGTCCGCGTCACGCTGCCGGCATGCAAGAAGTTTTTGGACGCGCACCCGGATGCCCGCTTGTTGATGGTGGGGCAGACGGAGGCGTTGCAGTCGTTTCAGCATGAGCGCGCCAGCATCGTGCATGCCAGCGAAGTCGTCACCATGGACGACCCGGTGGAAGTGGCGCTGCGCAAGAAAAAAGATTCTTCGATGCGCGTGGCGATTGCCCAGGTCAAGGACGGCGCTGCCCAGGCTGCGGTGTCGGCAGGCAATACCGGCGCGCTGATGGCGATTGCGCGTTACCTGCTCAAAACCATGGACGGGATTGACCGCCCGGCCATTGCCACACAAATCCCGCATGCCAAAGGCGGCGCCACCACGGTGCTCGATCTGGGCGCCAACGTGGATTGCACGGCCGAGCATCTGCTGCAGTTCGCGGTGATGGGCTCGGCCCTGGTCAGCGCGCTGCAGGAAAAAGAAAACCCCAGCGTCGGCTTGCTCAACATTGGCGAAGAAGCCATCAAGGGCAGCGAAGTGATCAAGCGCGCGGGCGAGCTGCTGCGCTCGGCCGGCCAATCGGGCTACCTCAACTTCCAAGGCAATGTGGAAGGCAACGACATCTTCAAAGGCGCGGTGGACATCGTCACCTGCGACGGTTTTGTTGGCAACGTGGCGCTCAAGGCGAGCGAAGGCGTGGCCAGCATGATCACCGGCGGCCTCAAGCAAGAGTTCAAACGCAACCTGCTCACCAAGCTGGCTGCCGCTGTGGCTTACCCGGTGCTGGCGCGGCTGATGAAGCGCATGGACCACCGCCGCTACAATGGGGCAGCGTTGCTCGGTTTGCGTGGCCTGGTTTTCAAAAGCCATGGTTCGGCCGATGTGGTGGCTTATGAACATGCGCTCAACCGCGCATATGATGCTGCCCGCAATGATTTGCTCGGGCGCGTGCAGACCAAGATCCAGACGGCTGCGCCCTTGCTGATGGCGGCCGGCAGCCCTGCTGCTGCCGCAACTGTGACGTCTCCTACCTGAATTCGATGAGCACTTATTCCCGCATCACCGGCACTGGCAGTTACCTGCCACCACGCCGCGTCACCAATGATGATCTGGCGGCCGAGTTGGCTACACGTGGCCTGGAAACCTCCGATGAGTGGATCGTCGAGCGCACTGGCATCAAAGCGCGCCATTTCGCCGCGCCCGATGTCACCTCCAGCGAGCTGGGTCTGGAAGCTTCGAAAAAAGCGCTGGAAGCCGCTGGCCTGCAGCCCTCGGATATCGACCTGATCATTGTCGCCACGTCCACACCGGACATGGTGTTCCCGTCCACCGCCGCCATCTTGCAGCACAAGCTGGGCATCAGCAATGGCTGCCCGGTGTTCGACGTGCAGGCCGTGTGCAGCGGCTTTGTGTATGCGCTGACGGTGGCTGACTCGATGATCAAGGCCGGCACCGCCAAGCGCGTGCTGGTCGTGGGCGCCGAAGTGTTCAGCCGCATCCTGGATTTCAACGACCGCACCACCTGTGTGCTGTTCGGCGACGGTGCTGGCGCCGTGGTGCTGGAGGCGTCGGAGCAACCCGGCATTCTGGCCACCGAACTGCATGCCGATGGCAGCCACGTCGGCATTCTGTGCGTGCCGGGCAATGTCTCGGGCGGCCAGGTCATTGGCACGCCCATGTTGCACATGGACGGCCAGGCCGTGTTCAAGCTGGCGGTCGGCGTGCTCGACAAAGCGGCCCGCGCAGCCTTGGCCAAGGCCAACATGCAAGAGTCTGACATCGACTGGCTGATCCCGCACCAGGCCAATCTGCGCATCATGATGAGCACGGCCCGCAAGCTCAAGCTGGCGCCCGAAAAAGTGGTGGTCACGGTCGATCAGCATGGCAATACTTCGGCCGCATCGATCCCGCTGGCGCTCGACCATGCGGTGCGCAGCGGTCAGGTCAAACCGGGCCAGAATGTCATGCTCGAAGGCGTGGGCGGCGGCTTCACCTGGGGTGCGGTACTCCTGAAAATGTAGCTGTAAGCTATTTCTGGATATAGCCAAAAGCCGTATTTCAACCAATAAATCACTAGAATCGAGACATGAGCTCTTTTGCATTTGTATTTCCTGGCCAAGGCTCGCAAGCTGTTGGCATGCTCGATGCCTGGGGCGACCACCCCGCTGTGCGCGAGGCGCTGCAAGAAGCGTCGGATGCGCTGGGTGAAGACATCGGCGCCCTGATCCACAACGGCCCCAAAGAAACCCTGGCGCTCACGGCCAACACCCAGCCCGTGATGCTGGTGGCCGGTGTTGCTGCTTGGCGCGTATGGCGAGCCGAAGGTGGCGCACTGCCAATGGCCGTGGCTGGTCACTCGCTGGGCGAGTACTCGGCACTGGTGGCTGCTGGCGTGCTGACGCTGGCACAAGCAGCGCCGCTGGTGCGCCTGCGCGGTGCTGCCATGCAAGAAGCCGTGCCCGTGGGCGCTGGCGCCATGGCTGCCGTGCTGGGCTTGGATGCAGAGAAGGTGAAGGCCGTTTGCGCTGAAGTAACCGCCAAGCTCGGCGGCGCTGAAGTGGTGGAGGCCGTCAACTTCAACGACCCGGGCCAAACCGTGATCGCAGGCTCCAAGGCTGCGGTAGAGGCGGCCAGCGCTGCCGTCAAGGAAGCCGGTGCCAAGCGTGCGCTGCCGCTGCCCGTGTCTGCGCCTTTCCATTCGAGCCTCATGAAGCCGGCGGCCGAAAAGCTCAAGATCGCACTGGCTGGCCTGCAATTGGCTGCGCCCCAGATTCCGGTGGTCAACAATATCGATGTGGCTGTGCAGACCGATGCGGACGCGATCCGCGACGCGCTGTACCGCCAGGCCTTTGGCCCGGTACGCTGGGTCGAGTGCGTGCAAAAGCTGCGCGCCATGGGTGCTACCCGTCTGGTAGAGTGCGGCCCTGGCAAGGTGCTGACCGGCATGACCAAGCGCATCGACCCTGAACTGGTGGGCGTGGCTCTGTACGACCCCGCCACCTTGCAAGAAACCAAAGAAGCAATCGCATGACCCAAGCAAGCCAAACAGCCAAAGTCGCCCTCGTGACGGGCGCATCGCGCGGAATCGGCGCAGCCATCGCCCAGGCGCTGGGCGCTGCCGGCTACCAGGTGGTCGGTACGGCCACCACCGAAGACGGTGCTGCCAAGATTTCGCAAGCGCTGGCCGCTTTCCCCGGCTCGCGTGGCGTGGCGCTGGATGTGAACAACGGCGCCGCAGTGGAAGCCCTGATCGACGAGATCGTCAAAGGCCAGGGCGGCCTGCACGTGCTGGTGAACAACGCCGGCATCACCCGCGACACGCTGGCCATGCGCATGAAGGATGAAGATTGGGACGCCGTGCTCGGCACCAACCTGAAGGCCGTGTTCGGCGCCAGCCGCGCTGCCATCCGCCCGATGATGAAGCAGCGTTTTGGCCGTATCATCAGCATCACCAGCGTAGTGGGTGCTTCCGGCAATGCCGGCCAGGCCAACTACGCGGCAGCCAAGGCGGGCGTTGCCGGTATGACGCGCTCGCTGGCCAAGGAGCTGGGCAGCCGTGGTATCACGGTAAACTGCGTGGCACCCGGTTTTATCGAAACCGACATGACGGCCCAACTGCCCGAAGAACAGAAGAAAGCCCTGCAATCGCAGATCGCTTTGGGCAAGCTGGGACAGCCGCAAGACATTGCCAACGCCGTGGTCTATCTGGCCTCGGATGGTGCCGGTTACGTAACCGGCCAGGAGTTGCATGTCAATGGCGGCATGTACATGTAGGATTGACAGAAGTTAAATGCCGTTTCCTCGCGACGGCAGGCTGCACTCAGGTATTGCTGAAACAGCTAGAATCGCGGGTTCATTCACAACCCCCAGAGGGAAACCATGAGCGATATCGAAGCACGTGTCAAGAAAATCATTGCCGAACAACTCGGCGTGGAAGAGTCTCAAGTCACCAACGAAAAGGCTTTCGTAGCCGACCTGGGCGCAGACTCGCTGGACACCGTGGAACTGGTGATGGCTTTGGAAGACGAGTTCGAGATCGAAATCCCTGACGAAGACGCAGAAAAGATCACGACGGTGCAAAACGCCATCGACTACGCCAAGAGCCACCAAAAGGCCTAATTGCGCACATGCACGAGCGCCCGTTCGGGGCGCAAGTGCCTTGCTGCAATGTCCGAGAGATCAACAAGAAAGTTGTAACGCATGAGCCGCCGTCGCGTCGTCGTGACTGGTCTGGGTTGCGTCAGCCCCGTGGGTAACACGGTTGCTGAAGCCTGGTCCAACATATTGGCCGGACAATCCGGCATTGACCTCATTACCAAGTTTGACACCACCGACTTCAGCTGCAAGATCGCAGGCGAGGTCAAGGATTTCAAGCTTGAGTCCTATATGAGTGCCAAGGAAGCACGCACGATGGACACTTTCATTCACTACGGCATCGCCGCTGCACAAGAAGCAGTGACCGACGCCGGCCTCGCCACCGGCGCAGGTCTGGATGAAGAGCTGGCTACGCGTATCGGTGTGGTCATTGGTTCGGGCATCGGCGGCCTGCCGCTGATCGAAGACACCCACAGCGAATACGAACGCCGTGGTGCACGCCGCATCACGCCTTTCTTTGTTCCCGCCTCCATCATCAACATGGTGGCAGGTCATGTATCGATGCGTTTTGGCTTCAAGGGCCCGAACCTGTCGGTGGTGACTGCTTGCACGACAGGTCTGCACTGCATTGGTGAAGCCGGTCGTTTGATTGAATACGGTGACGCCGACGTGATGATCGCAGGCGGCACCGAAGCTACCGTCTCCCCGCTGGGCGTGGGCGGCTTTGCTGCCATGCGCGCACTGTCCACCCGCAACGACGATCCCAAGGCTGCATCGCGCCCCTGGGACAAGGGCCGTGACGGTTTTGTGCTGGGCGAAGGCGCTGGCGTTGTGGTGCTCGAAGAGTACGAACACGCCAAGGCCCGTGGCGCCAAAATTTATGCCGAGTTGCTGGGCTACGGCATGAGCGCCGATGCCGGCCACATGACGGCCCCCAATATGGACGGCCCGCGCCGCGCCATGCTGAACGCGCTGCGCAACGCCGGCGTCAACGCTGATCAGGTGGATTACCTGAACGCACACGGCACCTCGACCCCGCTGGGCGATGTGAACGAGAGCAACGCCATCAAGGCAGCCATGGGCGATCACGCCAAGAAACTGGTGGTCAGCTCGACCAAGTCGATGACCGGCCACTTGCTGGGCGGCGCAGGCGGCCTGGAAAGCGTGTTCACCATCCTGGCGCTCAAGGACCAGAAGATTCCTCCCACCATCAACCTGGTGGAGCAAGATCCCGAGTGCGATCTGGACTACTGCGCCAATACCGCCCGCGATGCCAAGCTGGAAATCGCTGTCAAGAACAACTTCGGTTTTGGCGGCACCAACGGCACGCTGGTGTTCAAGCGAGTCTGATAGAGGCGTGCCCGCGTGGCGTTGCCGCGCGGATGCCGCCATACAGCCAACGGGCCTCTGATTATTCAGAGGCCTTTGTCTTTTCCGGCCCGGGGCTTGAGGTGGTGCAGCGCCGGGCGAGCGGGTCTGGCTGACAATGGTCTCCCATGACAAGCCGCCACTCTTCTGCTGCATTGGCTGCGCCACTGGCGTACCCGCTGGCCTCGCCAACTTGGCTGCGCCTGGCGCTGGTGCTGCCAGTGGCGTTGGGCTTGCTTTTGCAACTGGCGTGGTGGTTGGCATCTGCGCCGCAGTGGTGGCAGCAACTGCTGGCTTTGGCGAGCTGCGCTTGGGCGGCGGCCGTGGTGTTGCGCTTGCCTTTGTGGCGGCATGGAACTTTTTTGCACTGGTCGGGCTCCAAGTGGCGCCTGCAAGCCGGGCCGGCTGCTGCGGATGACACCGCACTGGCCAGCCTGGCGGTCATGATGGATGGGCAAAGCTGGCTGCTGCTGCGTGCACTGGAGCTGCAAGCGCCGGGCCGCGCCCGCTGGCTGTGGCTGGCGCGCGCTACTAATCCAGAGCGTTGGCCGGATATTCGGCGGGTTCTATACTCATCGATGGCTGAAGACCAGCATGACATCCCAGCGGTGTGACGCATACAGCTGAACAACCACAACAATAGCTGCAAGCCTGTAGCGCGGAGAGAGCTCACTTTATGACGGGAACGCCGACGGCCACTCCCCCCAGCGCCAATGACACCGACCTGCAACTGGTGCAGCGCACGGTCGCCGGCGACCAGAAAGCCTATGGCTTGCTGGTGATGAAGTACCAGCGTCGCATCGAGCGCCTGATTGGCCGCATGGTGCGCGATGTGGACCTGGTGCCTGACTTGGCGCAAGAGACGTTTTTGCGCGCTTACCGTGCGCTGCCACAGTTTCGCGGTGATGCGCAGTTCTACACCTGGCTGTATCGGATTGCGGTGAATACGGCCAAGAAGGCCATGGTCGAGCTCAGCCGCAACCCGGTCCTGACCGAGAGCGCCTTGCGCGGAAATGACGACGACGATGAAACTTCTGCGCCGGGGCGAGAACTAACCAGTGATGAAACGCCGGAAACGGTAATCGCTGCCCAGGAAATTGCCGAGGCGGTGAATGCTGCGATGGATGCCTTGCCCGAAGACCTGCGCCAGGCCATTGTGCTGCGCGAGATCGAAGGCATGTCTTACGAAGACATTGCGGCTGCGATGGATTGCCCGATAGGCACGGTGCGCTCGCGCATTTTTCGTGCCCGCGAGGCCATCTCGGCCAAGGTCAAACCCATGCTTGAGCGCCAGTCGGGCAAGCGTTGGTAGCAATTGGATGGTAAAGACTGGCTGCAAGGGCGTGGGCCCGCGAGGAAATAGGCTATGAATCTCGAAAACCAAGCATCAAATACCCGATCTGCCGCTGTGCTGGAGCAGTTGTCTGCCTGCATGGATGGCGAGCTGGACAGCGCCGAGTTGGACCAGCTGCTGGCCCAGTTGCCTGAGATGAATGGCGCGCAGGGCAACTGCTATGCGTCGGTGCAGTCGTACCTGTCGATTGGCGAAACGCTGCGCTCGTCCTACACATCGCACAGCCGCAGCGTCTCCATGCTCGATGCGCTGCAGGCCCAAATCGCGCTGGAGCCGCCTTTGCAGGCGCTGGAACAGCCGCTAGCGGGTTCGGTGGCTGTGCCTGCCGTGCCGGCCGCAGAGCGCTCGGTGCAAGAGCCGCGTGTTCGCCAAGACGCAGCCAACCATGCAGTTTTTCGCTGGAAAATGGTGGCTGGCTTGGCGTCTGTGGCGGCGGTGGCCATGGTGGGCTGGAACAGCATGGGCTTGTTGTCGGGCCAGTCGGGCAAGGGCGGTGGCCAAATCGTGGCTTCGGCCCAGCCTGCAACGGTTGCCAACCATGCCCAGGGCTTGGTGCAAATGCCGGTGACCGTGGGCCAGAACGCCAGCATCATGCTGCGCGATCCGCGCCTGGATGAGCTGCTGGCAGCGCGCGGCCAGATTGGCGGCACGGCCAACCTGCAAATGCCGGCCGGCTTTTTGCGCAACGCCACCTTCAACGCCGAGAAGAAAACGGCTTGCCCGGACGGCACGCGCCTTTGCTGAGCGCCAAGCCTTGTCCAGCGACAAAACGCCTGCACTGCCAGGCGTTTTTTCATGCGCTTTTTCCGGCCTTGGCTTGAAATTACGGGGATCCGGCCTATCTGATCAGGATGCAGTGGAGGAACCTCCGGGAAGAATGCCCCTCCAATGCCGCATTGCCCGGCTGCGGCATGCTGGTGGATACTGGCGGTGCAGCGGGCCATCGTCAATCCGAGGAGTGCTATGTCTCTACAGCGTTGGAAGCCTTTCCAGGTCAGTGCCCTGGCGGCCATCTTGTCCATCAGCAGCGCCGTCATGTTGCCGGCTGCGGCCCAAACGCCGCCCGCCGCGCCGGTGGTGCGTGGTTTGCCCGACTTTACCGATCTGGTCGACCAGGTGGGGCCGTCGGTGGTCAATATCCGAACCATGGAAAAAGTCTCCAGCCGCCAAAACCAAAGCGGGCTGGATCCGGAAATGCTGGAGTTTTTCAAGCGCTTTGGCTTGCCCGTGCCCAACGCACCGCGCCAGCGCCCGCAAAAGCCCGATAGCGACGAAGAGCAGCCCAGCGGCCTGGGTTCGGGCTTTATCCTGACCTCGGACGGCTACGTGATGACCAACGCCCACGTGGTGGATGGTGCCGACGATGTGATCGTGACGCTGACCGACAAGCGCGAGTTCAAGGCCAAAATTGTGGGCGCCGACAAGCGCACCGATGTGGCGGTGGTCAAGATCGAAGCCACTGGCCTGCCGGCGGTGAAGATCGGCGATGTGAACCGCTTGCGCGTGGGCGAATGGGTGATGGCCATCGGCTCGCCCTTTGGCCTGGAGAACTCGGTGACCGCCGGTATCGTCTCGGCCAAGCAGCGCGACACAGGGGACTACCTGCCTTTTATCCAGACCGATGTGGCCATCAACCCCGGCAACTCGGGTGGCCCTTTGCTCAACATGCGCGGTGAAGTGGTGGGTATCAACAGCCAGATTTATTCGCGCTCGGGCGGTTTCATGGGGATCTCGTTCTCGATTCCTATCGATGAGGCGGTGCGTGTGAGCGACCAGCTCAAATCCACCGGCCGCGTGGTGCGCGGCAAGATTGGCGTGCAAATCTCCACCGTGAGCAAGGACGTGGCCGAATCGATTGGCCTGGGCAAAGCCCAGGGCGCGTTGGTAACGGGTATCGAAAGCGGCTCGCCAGCCGAAAAAGCCGGTGTGGAAGCGGGTGACGTGATCACCAAGTTCGATGGCAAGCCGCTGGAGAAGCTGGCCGATCTGCCGCGCTGGGTGGGCAATACCAAGCCGGGCTCCAAGAGCACGGTGACCGTGTTCCGCCGCGGCAAGACGCTGGACCTGCCCATCACCATTGTGGAAATCCCCTCGGAAGATGCCACCAAGACGGCAGCAGTCAAAGAGCCGGAAAAAGCCAAATCGCAGGCGGCTGCCCAGCAGCTGGGCTTGGTAGTGAGCGATCTGACCGATGCGCAGCGCAAAAAGCTGGGCCTCAAAGGCGGTGTGCAAATTGTCTCGGCCGACGAAGCGGCTGCACGCGCCGGCCTCAAGCAGGGTGATGTGATTCTGGGTATTGCCAACACCGAGATCAGCGACGTCAAGCAGTTCGAGGCCGCAGTGGCCAAAGCCGACAAGAGCAAGCCGGTGAACGTGCTGTTCCGCCGCGGTGAGTGGACGCAGTATGTGTTGATCCGTCCGCTCAAGTGAGCGAATAAGCAAAGCAAAATCCAGCCAAGCCGGTGCATGAACAGTGCACCGGCTTTTTTCTTGACGCGCAGCAAACCGAGAGTTGGAGCGAGAATGCGGATGGGCAGAAACGAAAAAGCCTCAGAACTTTCGTTCTGAGGCTTGTCGTTTGGTGCGGCTGGCAGGAATCGAACCCACGACCCCTTGGTTCGTAGCCAAGTACTCTATCCAGCTGAGCTACAGCCGCTAAGCTGCGTATTCTAGCACCGATTTTGTTGCGTGCGCAAAAAACTCCAGTGTTTGCTGAATAATGGCGCTCGCCAGCCCGAAAAAAGCCAGCTCGAAAGCTGGCTTTTTGGGGAGCGCGGGCGCGAGCCGATCAGGCGCTTTGGTCGATCAGGCGTTGGGCCTGGGCCTTGACGGTGGCGCTGGTGGTTTCGGCCAGCACTTCTTGGGCCAGCGAGCGGGCACCTTCCTTGTCGCCAATGGCCAGGAACTCCTGGGCCAGCGTCAGCTTGGTGGTCAGCGGGTCGCTGTCGTCCATTTCCAGGCCTGGCACATCTTCAGCCAAGGCTGCAGGGTGGGTGCGCGGCAGGCCGCTGCCTGGCAGATCCAGCGACAGCGAGGTCATGTCGAAGTCCATCGTGCGCGTGGTGGCCTCCGACATGGGCAACTGTGCGGTGCTGGGGGTGTCGAAGTCGCTCAGGTTGAAATCGAGCGAACCGGGCTGGGTTTCCAGGCTTTGCGGCTCGGAGGCCAGCTTGTTGGGCGACAACTCGGACGGGATGCTCAGCGCTTCGGCCAGCTGGCGATCGAAATCATCCATGGTGGCGGCTGGAATGGCAGGCGCGGGCGCAGGGGTTGCTGCGGCCAAGCCAGCACCCAGAGCAGCAGCGCCAGCCGCTGCAGCCGTGGCGACGCCGGCGTTCAGGTTGGGGCTGGGTGCCGCCACAGGCGCCACTGGCGATGCGGCTGGCACGATAGGGGCTGCCGGCACATCAGGGGCATCGGTCAGTTGGCCGCTCATGGCGAAATCGAGGCCGGAGACGGGGCCGAAATCGCTTTCAGCGCCGTGGTGGGCGGCTGTCATCGTGGGCGGCTGGGTGTTTTCGAACGGGATCGGCTGGGCGCGCTCGGCAGCGATGCCGGCAGGCGTCAGCGATTCAGCCGAAGGCACGGTGGCCGAGCCGCTCTGGTACAGCGCATTGGCCGGGTCCAGCTCCTGGCCCAGGGCGGCGATGCGCAGCCACTCGGGGCCGGCGCCGCCGGTCAGCTGACGGGCTTCCTTGGCAATGCTTTCCAGTGCCAGACGGTCTTTGCGCTTGGCGTAGATTTCGGCCAGCTTGGCGTGCAGGGCGCTGCGCATCGGGTTGGTGCGCAGGGCTTCCTTGAGGATCTCTTCGGCTTGCAGATCGCGGCCGTAGGCCAGGTACACATCGGCCTCAGCGACTGGGTCCACATCGCCGGCGTCGAGCTGGCTGGGGGTGTAGGCCAGCGACGAAGCGCCGGTGGTCATGGCGCTGACCGAGGTGTCGATGTGCTGGCCGCCGCTGGCGCCAAAGAACGAATCCTGCGACAGGCTGCTTTCCATCACCGAATCAGAGGCTCCGGCATTGGCTTGCTTGGCCTTCTTGTTGCGCCACCACAGGCCGCCGAGCAGGGCGAGCACCGCCGCGCCACCAGCGGCAGGCAGCAGCGGGTTCTCGAGCAGGTCGTCCAAGAAGCTGGGCTCTGGTGCAGGAGGTGGTGGCGGGACTGGTTTGGGTTTCGGTGCTGGAGGCGGTGCTGCTGGCGCAGGCGCTGGTGCCTCGGCAGGCGCAGCAGCCACCACGGCTGGTGCTTCGGCAGGGGCTGCAACAGGTGCAGCTGGCGTTGTGGCAACAGCTGGTGCTGCTGGTGTAGCGGCGGCTGGTGCGGGGGCCGGAGTTGCTGCGGCTGGTGCAGCAGCAGGTGCAGCCGCTGGGCTGCTTGCCGTGACAGGGATGCCGCCTGTGCTGCCATCGGCAGGCTTGGTCGGGGCGGGCGCTGCTGCAGTGCCGGCAGCCGCGGTCTTGCCGTTGGCGGCTTTTTGCAGGGCTTCCAACTCTTTGCGGTTTTTCTCCAGCTCGGACATGCGTGCCTGGTCGGCATTGGCTTGTTCGGCTTTGGAGACGCTGCCTTCTGGGGTTTTGGTTCCAGCTTTGGAGGCCTGGCTCAAGACCACGCGGTCAGCGCCTGCGTTGTCTGCCTTGGTGTCCTTGACCTGTGCTTCCACCTTGCCGCCAGCCGAGCGCGTGTCGCTGGCTACCTGGGCGGGTGCAGCCTTGGCGGCCAATTGGTTGCGGTAGCTGTTGAAATCTCGGCTTTGCGCTGCCACCATTTGGCGGGCTTTGCTGGCCGAGACCGAGCGGGCTTGCTCGGAGCTGGGCATGGTCAGCGTGACGCCGGACTTCATGCGGTTGACGTTGCCGCCCACAAACGCGTGCGGGTTGGCCTGCATCACGGCGATCAGCATCTGGTCGAGCGATACGTCGGCGGGCTTGTTCTGGGCTGCAATGCGGCCGGCGGTATCGCCGCGCTGCACTTGTACCGAATCGCCACCCGCGCTGGAAGCGCCAGAGTTGTTGGTGGCGCCGGCTGGAATATTGGCGCGCGTACCTGGCTTGTTGCTCCTGGTGCTGGCGCCATTGGCGCGTGGTGCAGGGGCGCTGTCTGCGGTGGTCAGTGGCTCTTCAATCACGCGCACCGGCGGTGCGGGGCGCGGTGCAACCGGTGCGGGTGCCGGGGCTGCAGCGCTGCTGATTTGCGGGGCTGTGGTGACAGCTGCCTCAGCGCGCTTGGAGCTGGGCGGGTCGAAAAGCATGGTGTAGCTGCGCACCACCTGGCCGCTGTTCCAGTTGGCGTCGACCACGTAATCGACAAAGGGGTCGTTCACCGGGCGTTGCGAGCTGAGCACGATCACCGCGGTGCCATTGGCGCGGCGCTGCAGCTGGGCTTTGATGCTGCTGGCGGTGCCGCTGTAGTCCATGCCCTGGGAGCGGAAGACGGCCGACGAAGCGGTCTTGACCTGCAGGCTGTCGGCTTCGGCAGCAGTGATTTGTTGGACTTCGATCTCGGCGCGCAGTGGCTCACCTAACGCCGATTTCACATTGATCTTGCCCAGCGCCAATGCCGATGCTTCTCCCGAATACAGGCCGAAGGCGGCCACGGCGGCGGCCAGTGCAGTGATTTTCCAGCGATGCATAGTGCTACTTGAATGATTAGTGAAAGCGCACGGGGTTGTTTTTGTACTCATGCTGACTCCCTCCCCCTAGACGCGAAAATTGGTAATTATCGGTAAAAAGTACCTTAACAGTAATGTGTTGGAGTGACAAGTTAAGGAATGTGCTTCCGGCCGGATATCGAGCTTGTCATAAATTTCCACTACCTTTATTGTTGCTAGCGCACAACTTTGCTATGGTTTGCGCCAGCTCAGCCAAGGTGGCAAAACAATCTTGCCAATAAAGCAAAAACACCTTGTCTGGCGCACTGCGTGCCAGACAAGGTGTGTCGGGTGAGCTTGCTCAGGGCTGGATTATGCCGCCAGCAAGATGCGCAGCATACGACGCAGCGGTTCGGCGGCGCCCCACAGCAGTTGGTCGCCAATGACGAAGGCCGAGACGTATTCCGGGCCCATGTTCAGCTTGCGTACGCGGCCCACGGCCACTTCCAGGCCGCCGGTGGTGGCGGCGGGCGTCAGTTCCTTGACCGTGAGAGCGCGCTCGTTGGCAACGAACTTGACCCAGGGGTTGCCCGCCTTGATGAGCGCTTCGATCTCTTCGAGCGGCAGGTCTTTCTTGAGCTTGAGCGTCAGCGCCAGGCTGTGGCAGCGCATGGCGCCAATGCGTACGCACAGGCCGTCGACCGGAATGGTGGCTGCCGTGCCCAGGATCTTGTTGACCTCGGCCTGGCCCTTCCACTCTTCCTTCGATTGGCCGTTGGGCAGCTGGGCATCGATCCAGGGGATCAGGCCGCCGGCCAGCGGGGCGCCAAAGAATTCGGTGGGCACGTCTTCGCGGATGGTGGCGGCCACCTTGCGGTCGATTTCCAAAATCGCGGAAGCCGGCGTTTGCAGCTCTTCGGCCACGGCAGCGTGCACCACGCCCATGCCCTTGAGCAGTTCGCGCATGTGGTTGGCACCGCCGCCCGAGGCTGCCTGGTAGGTCATGGAGCTGACCCATTCCACCAAGCCGGCCTTGAACAGACCGCCCAGGCCCATCAGCAAGATGGAGTTGGTGCAGTTGCCGCCAATCCAGTTCTTGCCGCCAGCGGCCAGCTTGGACTTGATCAGCTCGTCGTTCACCGGGTCGAGCACGATGACGGCGTCATCTTCCATGCGCAGCGACGAGGCGGCATCGATCCAGTGGCCTTGCCAGCCGGCAGCGCGGATCTTGGGGAAGACTTCCTTGGTGTAGTCGCCGCCCTGGCAGGTGATGATGATGTCGCACTTGGCCAGCTCGGCAACGTCGTTGGCGTCCTTCAGCTGGGTGTGCACCGTGGCCATGGCCGGGGCTTTGCCGCCTGCGTTCGAGGTGGAGAAGAACACGGGCTCGATCAGCGCAAAGTCGCCTTCGGCCTGCATGCGATCCATCAACACCGAGCCGACCATGCCGCGCCAGCCCACCAAACCTACCAATTGCTTGCTCATTTTGAAACGCCCAAGAGTGATAAAAAAACTAGGTACCACGGGGCTGATTTGCCTGGCTCGTCTGGCCAGAAGGAGGCGCACGACGAACCAGGCTGGATCAGCCGGTAATCGTCGTGGTTTTGGCAATGCTTGCGCGCGCAGCCACGCTCGCCTCAATGGGAGCGGTGGTGTTCAGCCAAGAAATAGGGCGGTGCACAAACATAGTGGTGGCTATTCTAGCGCCAAAATTTGCTGCGCTGCACGCATTTTTTATACTTTTTAAGTGTTGACGCATCGAAGCGCATCTGTTTTATGCTGATAAACACTTTTTTCGTCGTTGTTTTGTTAATTATTTAGTCAAAATGACGATATTTGCCTGCGTCGCCGGGTTTGCCTCGTTGTTTTGATCGGACAAGCCCTGGTTGGGGCTCGGCGATGGGCAAGAAAAAAGGCAGGAGTTGCCTCCTGCCTTGAGCGGTTGGGGTGCGTGCTGCTTTACAGCGCGGCCACCACTGCGTCGCCCATTTGCTGGGTGCCGACCTTGGTCGTGCCTTCGCTGTAGATGTCGGGCGTGCGCAGGCCTTGGGCCAGCACTTTTTGCACGGCGGCTTCGATCTTTTGCGCCGCGGCCTCTTGGCCCAGGCTGAAGCGCAGCATCATGGCGGCCGACAAAATGGTGGCCAGCGGGTTGGCAACGCCCTTGCCGGCGATGTCGGGGGCCGAGCCGTGGCTGGGCTCGTACAGGCCTTGCTTTTTGTCGTTCAGGCTGGCCGAAGGCAGCATGCCGATGGAGCCGGTCAGCATCGAGGCTTCGTCGGACAAAATGTCGCCAAACATGTTGCCGGTCACCACCACGTCAAAGCGCTTGGGTTCCTTGACCAGTTGCATGGCGGCGTTGTCCACATACATGTGGTCCAGCTGCACGTCGGGGTATTGCTTGCCCACTTCGGTCATCACGTCCTTCCACAGTTGGAAGGTTTCCAGCACGTTGGCCTTGTCCACGCTGGTCACGCGCTTGTTGCGCTTTTGCGCGGCCTGGAAGGCGACGTGGCCGATGCGCTCAATCTCGGGGCGGGTGTAGCGCATGGTGTCAAAGGCTTCCTCGGCGCCGGGGAAGTGACCATCGGGCGAGACGCGGCGGCCGCGTGGCTGGCCGAAATAGATGTCACCGGTCAGCTCGCGGATGATCAGGATGTCCAGACCCGACACCAGCTCGGGCTTGAGGCTCGATGCGTGGGTCAGCTCCTTGTAGCAGATGGCGGGGCGGAAGTTGGCAAACAGGCCCAGCGCCTTGCGCAGGCCCAGAATGGCTTGCTCGGGGCGCAGGGCGCGCTCCAGGCTGTCGTACTTCCAGTCGCCCACGGCGCCAAACAGAATGGCGTCCGATTCCTGCGCCAGCTTCAGCGTGGCCGGTGGCAGCGGGTGGCCAGCGGCTTCGTAGGCGGCGCCACCGACCGGGGCGGTGTCCAGCTGCAGATCCAGCTTCAGCGCATCCAGCACCTTGACGGCTTCTGCAACGATTTCTGGGCCAATGCCGTCTCCGGGCAACACTGCAATTTTCATAACAAGTCTCTTTGGATAGTTGGGTGAAAGGAAGAAGGTCTCAACGGCCTGCGCGCAAGCGCTGCGCAAGCTGGGTCAAAAGTTCGGGGTTGCGCACCTTGCGGCCGCTGACCAGGTAGGCAAAGTTGTCGGCCGCCGTCTCTTCGGGGTGGAAGACGTATTTCGTATTGCCGCCCAGGCGCTGGAGGTAATCGCGGGCTTCGCTCACCTCGGTCCACTGCAACTGGCCGTCTGGCCCGCGCAGTGCGCGCGAAGGCTGTTGGCCAGTGCCGGGGGTGACCGAGAGCAAGCGCACATCCAGCACATGAAAAAACGTTTCGCCCGGTTGCAGCTCGGTGCGGTGGGCCACGAGCAGCGGCATCACATGAATGGTCTTGCCGTCTCTTTGCAGTGCCATCACGTTTTTGCTGTGCGGCGCATCCGGATTGGCAATACGGGCAGGCAGCCATTCGGCCGGCCACTCCAGCTCGTTCGTCGTGCTGAAGCCCAGCAGCTGGTAGATGCTCTGCGCCAGCTCGGGGTTCTCGCGCGTCAGGATGTGAAAGTACTCGTGCGCCAACAATTCCACATCAGAGCTGCTTCGGCTGGCGTAATTGCGCGGCAGGTAGATGGTGGAGCCGCGCGTGTAAGGCGTGTTGGCTGCGTCGCGTCCATCGGTCAGCGCCAACTGAATGCTTTTTGGCTGGTGCGCCATTTGCAACTGGGCCAGGCGCGGCGCAAATTCTTGGGCGGCTTTTTGCCAGCGGGCTTTTTCACCGGCCGGCCATTCCAGCGCGGTGCTGGCGAGAAAGCTTTTGAAACGCGCCAAGCCGGGCGCTTTTTGCTGGCTGCCTTTGCCCGCCAGACCCATGGTGGCCGCCCGCTGAAAAGGGCTAGCGGCCTGCAGCCAGGCATCGTCTTTTTGAATCAGGGCCTGGGTTTGGGCCTGCGTGGCAAAACCCAGGCGCGTGCCGGCCAGATCCAGCTCGGCCGCGGCCGGTGCAGCAGGCGCTGTATTACGGGCGAGTGCCCCGCCACCTGCCAGCGCCAACGCAAGCGTCAGCACCAGCCGGTGGGCGGCTCGCCGGGTGAGCGCCTGCCGGGGCATCATGCCTTGGCTTGCACCAGGCTGTGTGCCAGCCAGGGCTTGGTGGCCAGGCGGTTGGCTTCGTAGGCCTGGATCTTGTCCTTTTGGCGCAAGGTCAGGCCGATGTCGTCAAAGCCGTTGAGCAAGCAGTATTTGCGGAAGGCGATCACGTCGAACGGAATCTCTTCGCCTTGCGGGCGGATGATGACCTGGCGCTCCAGATCGATCTTCAGCTCGTAGCCGGGGAAGGCCGCCACTTCGTTGAACAGCAGGTCGATCGTGGCCTCGGGCAGCACGATGGGCAGCAGGCCGTTCTTGAAGCAGTTGTTGAAGAAGATGTCGGCAAAGCTGGGCGCCAGAATGGCGCGGAAGCCGTACTGATCCAGCGCCCAGGGCGCGTGCTCGCGGCTGGAGCCGCAGCCGAAGTTTTTGCGTGCGATCAGAATGCTGGCGCCTTTGTAGCGTGGCTGGTTCAGCACAAAGTCGGGGTTGGGCTTGCGTGCCGATTCGGGCACGCCGGGTTGGCCGGGCTGGTCCAGGTAACGCCATTCGTCAAAAGCGTTCACGCCAAAGCCGGTCTTCTTGATCGACTTGAGAAACTGCTTGGGAATGATGGCGTCGGTGTCGACGTTCTCGCGGTCCATCGGTGCCACGAGGCCTTGGTGGATAGTGAATTTCTGCATCTTGAAGCCTTTGGGGCTGGCAGCGCTGCTCTGTGCAGCACTGCCAACTATCAATTGGGTGGTTTAGCGAGCGGCGCGCGAGATCGCGTTGCCAGCACCTTGCACGTCCTGGCCAATGCCGTGGACGGTGTTGCAGCCGGCCAGCAGCGAGGCCAGCACGATGGTGACGAGTGCAAAACGGGTTTTCATCGCTGAGCTCCTTCGTGGTTAGGCAAAACGGCGAATATCGACAAAGTGACCATGCACCGCCGCCGCAGCGGCCATGGCCGGGCTGACCAGGTGGGTGCGGCCACCGGCACCCTGGCGGCCTTCAAAATTGCGGTTGCTGGTGGAGGCGCAGCGCTCGCCGGGCTCCAGGCGGTCGGCGTTCATGGCCAGGCACATGGAGCAGCCCGGTTCGCGCCATTCAAAGCCGGCGGCTGTGAAGATCTTGTCCAGGCCTTCCGCCTCGGCTTGGGCTTTGACCAGGCCCGAGCCTGGCACCACCATGGCGAGCTTCACGTTCTTGGCCACTTTCTGGCCCAGTTTCTTGACCACGGCGGCCGCTTCGCGCATGTCTTCGATGCGGCTGTTGGTGCAGCTGCCGATGAAGACCTTGTCGACAAAAATATCGTTGATCGGCTTGCCCGGCTCCAGGTTCATATAGGTCAGCGCGCGCTCGATGGCACCGCGCTTGTTCGGGTCTTTTTCCTTGTCCGGATCGGGCACGATGGCATCCACGCCCAGCACCATCTCAGGGCTGGTGCCCCAGGTGACTTGCGGCACGATGTCTTCGGCGCGCAGCGTCACCACGGTGTCGAACTTGGCGTCGGCATCGGAGTGCAGCGTCTTCCAGTAAGCCACGGCCTGGTCCCATTCCACGCCGGTGGGCGCCAGTGGGCGGCCCTTGACGTAGTCGATGGTTTTCTCGTCCACCGCCACCAGGCCAGCGCGGGCGCCGGCTTCAATGGCCATGTTGCAGACCGTCATGCGGCCTTCGATGGACAAATCACGGATGGCCGAGCCGGCGAACTCGATGGTGTAGCCCGTGCCGCCAGCAGTACCGATCTTGCCGATGATGGCCAGCACGATGTCCTTGGCGGTCACGCCCGGGGCCACCTTGCCGTCCACCTTGATCAGCATGTTCTTGGCTTTTTTGGCCAGCAGGGTTTGCGTGGCCATCACGTGCTCGACCTCGGAGGTGCCGATGCCGTGCGCCAGTGCGCCAAACGCGCCGTGCGTGCTGGTGTGGCTGTCGCCGCAAACCACGGTCATGCCGGGCAGGGTAGCGCCTTGCTCGGGGCCCATCACGTGCACGATGCCCTGGCCCTTGTCCATGAAGGGGAAGAAGGCGGCCGCGCCGAACTCGCCAATGTTGTCGTTCAGCGTGGTGATCTGTTCTTTGCTGATCGGGTCTTCGATACCGTCATAGCCGCGCTCCCAGCCGGTGGTGGGCGTGTTGTGGTCGGCCGTGGCCACCACCGAGCTCACGCGCCACAGTTTGCGGCCGGCCAGGCGCAGGCCTTCAAAGGCTTGCGGGCTGGTCACTTCGTGCACCAGGTGGCGGTCGATGTACAGAATGGTCGTGCCGTCTTCCTCGGTGTGGATGGCGTGCTCGTCAAAAATCTTGTCGTAGAGGGTGCGTCCGGTCATCGTGGTCTCTTTCGGTCAAGTGTTTCTAATGGGGTGGAAAGCAAAATTCATAGCGCATGCGCACCGTGGGCTGCATGCAGGCTGCGGATTGTAGAAACTGGGGCGGCCTCGTCAGCAAGCGCCTGGGCGACAGGTTTGGGGCTCAGGTGCTCGACCAGCAGGCGCGCGGTAACCGGCAGCGCCTCAAAATCGCGGGCCATCAGGCGCAGCTCGCGCTGGGCCCAGGCATCGGTCAGGCGAATGCCGCGCAAATTGCCCACGCCGTGCATCAGCGCAAAAGCGCGGTCGGGCACCAGGCCAATGCCCAGGCCGTTGTCGATCATGCGGCACATGGCGTCGAGGCTGGTCACCTGGATGCGCTGGCGCAGCGGGCGGCGCAGCTGGCTCGACGCCGAGCGCATGGCCTGGCTGATGCTGCTGCCCGATTGCAGGCCGACAATGTCCCACTCCAGCGCTTCTTCAAAACTGATGGCATCGCGCTTGGCGAGTGCGTGGTCCAGCGGCACCACTAGCATCAGCTGGTCCGAGCGGTAGGGGCGCGATTGCAGCTCCAGCTCGCTGGCATTGGCCACGGCGTCGGGGTTGCAAATGCCGAGGTCGGCCGTGCCTTCGTGCACCGCCTGCACCACATCGGCGCTCAGATGTTCTTGCAGATCGATCTTGATCTGGCTGTGCTGGCGCGCAAAGCTGCCCAGATCCTCGGGCAGAAACTGCACGATGGCCGAGATATTGGCGTGGATGCGCACATGGCCGCGCACGCCATCGGCGTACTCGCTCAGCTCGCCTTGCATGCGCTCCAGCCCGAAAAGCACGTTGCGGGCATGGTGCAGCAGGCTCTCGCCAGCGGGCGTGAGCGTTACGCCGCGGCTGTGGCGGTAGAGCAATTGCGTGTCGACGGCAGTTTCCAGATCAGACAGGCGCTTGCTCACGGCCGATGCCGCAATGAACTCCCGCTCTGCCGCCCGGCCGATGCTGCCCAGCTCGCACACGGCCACAAACAGCTGGAGCGAGGTCAGATCGATACGGCGCGCAAAACTGCGCTCAGAGCTTTTCATGGCGGTGAGCTATCGTGGTTTTAGAAATCAAAAGGCATTTTACGCATAAAAAACCGGTTTGACTTCGCCATTGGCGATGGCTGGCCTGGCTGTTGGTGGGCTGTCACTATGGGCCGAGGGCGGCCAGGCTGCCGCCAATTTGTTTGCTTTTGTAAACGTTCGACCCCGTTGGCGCCGCTGCCCCGATTCAGCCTCCATCCCAACAGGCAAACCGGAGCACACCATGCCGTTCTCACTCCCCCGAACCGCTTCTTCCATTCCACTGCGCGGCGCAGGCTTGCTGGCGGTCGCGCTGGCCGCCGCCACCATGCTGGCAGCCTGCTCGCCCGACAACCGGGCTGAACAGCCCCAAGCGCCGCTCGCGCAAATGGATGTCCAGTCCGAAGTGGCCGGTGCCAGCTTGAAGAAGCCAGCCAGCTTTGCCGCACAAGATAAAGCTAAAGCGGCCAGCAGCAGCCGCGTGCGCATGGTCATGGAAGAGGCGGTGGCTGCGTCAGCACCGGCACCAGTGGCGGTATCGCCCACTGGAGGCGCGGCTGCAGCGCCCGTGCAGCGCTTTTTGGCCGTGCGCCACAACATGCAGGTTGAAAGCCCGGCCGCTGAGCTGGCAGGGCTGTGGGAATCGGTCAAAGCGGCCTGCGAGCGGCTCGATTGCTATGTGGAAGGCTCGGCCCTGCAGCGCGAGACATCGCACGCCGCGGCTTCCGCTTACCTGACCATGCGCGTCAATCCGCGCGATTTCGCCATGCTTACTGCCACGCTGGGCGGCAATGCCAAGGTGCTGAACCACCAGACCGCGACCGACGACAAAACCAGCCAAGTCATCGACGTGGCAGCGCAGATCAAAAACCGCAGCGAATACCGCGACAGCCTGCGCGAGCTGCTGCGCGAGAAAAACGTGAAGCGCAGCCTGCAGGATCTGATGGAGATCCGCGACACCATGTCGCAAGTGCAGGCCGAGATCGACGCCGCCAACACGCAGCGCGCCTTGCTGGAAATAGAAACCGCCAAGCAGCTGGTGCAGATGCAGTTCCAGCCCACACGGGTCATCGTCAGTGGCACCTACAGCCCCTGGCAGCAAACCTGGCAAAACAGCTGGGACACCATGGCCCGCAGCCTGCAAACCATGGTGATCACTGGCGCCGGCCTGCTGCCCTGGTTGCTGATGCTGACCGTAGTGGGCGTGCCGGTGTGGCTCTGGGTGACTCGGCGCAATCGTCGCCAAGAGGTCGCTTCCACGGCATCGGCAGCGGGCAGCGACGATGTGCGCGGCGCTGATACCCGCCTGTAAGCCCAATCTTTAATCAAAACAACAGCGGCTGGCGCTCTCAGCATGGGTGTCAGCCGCTTTGCCTTATTTTGCTTTGCGCCGTGTTTCAGTGCGCAGTACCGCGCTGCGGCCGCTCGGCATAACCAATGGCGGCGCTCATCAGCACAATGCCGAAAAGTTGCAGGCCACTCAGCTGCAGATCAAAGTACCACCAGTCGATCAGCAGTGCCACGGCTGGGTACACGTACTGCAAGATGGCGATCCGCGCCACCGGCAAGCGCGTGGTGCCGGCATAAATCAAGGTATAGGCCAGCGCGGTGTGCACCAGGCCAAGCCCCGCCAACCACCACCAACTGCCAGCCGCAGGCCAACCGCTGCTTACCGGGCCTACCCACAGCACAGCCGCACCCACCAGGCATTGCCACCAGGCCAGCGCGCTGGCAGGCACCTGAGCCGCTTTTTTGGTGAACAGAATTTGCGCAGCAAAAATCAGCGCGCCCGCCAGGCACAAACCCACGCCCCACCAATAGCCCGGCGCACTGGCGCTGTTGCCGCCCAACACCGGCAAATGCTGCAACACGCCGGTGGCCAGCGCCAAGCCGAGCAGGGCGGCCAGCACCGCCAGCCAGCGTTGCTTGCCCACCGGCTCGCCCAGCCACAGCGCGCCGAACAGCAGCAGCCACAACGGCTGCACATGGAACAGCACGATCGCCATGCTCGCCGGGATATACGCCATGGCTTCGAAAAACATCAGCCAGGTGATGACCAGGCATGCGCCTGACGCCAGCGCCCAAGGCGCGGTATGGCGTGTCAAACGCAGTTGCGACCACTGACCGCGCCACAGCAGCCACGCGCCCAGGCCGAGCAAACCGAACACGCTGCGAAACCAGACGGCCGTGATCGGCGCGGCCCCGGCCTCGTGCACAAACACGCCCACGGTGCCCAACACCATGCTGCCCAGCACAAACGGCCAGACGCCGCTGTTGCGCGACGGGGTAGCGTGGGCGGGCGTGTGGACCGCAGAGAGTGAATTGGCGTTGGACGACTGCATGGGCGCCAGTTTGCTTGCAGCCTGCTTTGATGAAAAGCGCATAATTCAGCGGTCATAATTTCGAAAATCGAATAGATAAACCGCCATGGATTCTGCCGACTCTTCTGACTCTGCTGTCGCCATGCGCGACCTGCAGCTCGACTGGCTCAAATGCTTTGTCGCGGTGGTCGATACCGGCTCGCTCTCCAGCGCGGCAGGCGAGGTGTTTCGCTCGCAATCGGCCGTCAGCATGCAGCTCAAAAAGCTGGAAGACGCGGTGGGCCACCATTTGCTCGAACGCAGCAGCCGCAAACTGCAGCTCACGCCGGAAGGCCAGACCTTGCTGGGCTACGCCCGTCGCATGCTCGATCTGCAAACCGAGGCGCAGCAGGCGCTGAACCACCAGCCTTTGACCGGTTGCGTGCGCTTGGGCGTGCCCGATGATTACGCCCAGAGCTATTTGACGCCGGTGCTGCGCCGCTTTGCGTTGCGCCACGCTAGCGTGGAGATAGAGCTGAACTGCGAGCAATCGACCGCGCTGATACCGCGTGTGGCGCAAGGTGAGCTGGATCTGGCCTTGGTATCGCGCGACCATGCGCGGCGCGGCATTGTGCTTTTCCACGAACCCATGGTCTGGGTTGGCTCGCCGCAGTTCGAGCTGTGGCGGCGCGATCCGCTGCCGATTGCGGTGTACGAATCGGCCAGCCTCGCGCGGCGTGGTGCCATCCACGCGCTGGCGCAGCAAGGGCGCAGCTACAAAATCGTCTACAACAGCTCCAGCCTGGCAGGCCAGATTGCTGCGGTGGAAAGCGGCCTGGCCGTGGCCGTTTTCACCCAGTGCAGCGCGCCCGCGCATTTGCAACAACTGGGCGTAGAGCACGGCCTGGGCCCGCTCGCCCCGATGGAAGTAGCCGTCTACCGCAGCCGCGCCTCACGCGGCAATGCGGCGGTAGACAGCTTGCAGCAGCTCATGCTGCAAACGCTGCGCCAAGCGAAAGGGTGAGGAGCGATTCTCGAACCACCGCCCCGCACCGCACCTCGCCTAGGCCGCGTTTGCATGGCGTGCTCAGTCATTCGTGCGTGCGCGCCGTAAAGCGGCTACTGCGAGCAAGCCGGCTGAGAGCAGGATCAGCCCCCATTGCCCCAATGTTGGAACCGGGGTGGGGCTGACGGCTGCTACGGCAACCACGGAATGCAGGTAAGCCGCGCTCTGCGTTGCAGGGTAGTTGGCGTCACCGCTGTAGTTGGCAACCAGGTAATGATCGCCGACGGTAGTGAGTGACTTTGCGCTCAGCGTGGCAACGCCTGCCGCATCCAGGCTGGCGGTGCCAAGTGAGGTAGTGCCATCCATCAACGTGACGGTTCCGGTGGCGATGGGTGCCGCCTTGCTGACGCCCGCGGCCGTGCTGAGCTTGGTGGAATCCAAAGCCACGCTCACCCGGATGCTCACCTCATCGCCGGAAGTCGAAGGGTTGGGCGTGGAGCTGACGATCACGCCACTTTGGCCCTGTCCCACCTTGACGGTCTGCACCTGATCGCTTGCGTCCAGGTACTGGGTATCGCCCTTCTGGCTGACGGTAATGGTGCAATCGCCCGACGCATTGAAGCTCACCACAAAGCCCACTGCAGAACAGGCGCCGCTCGCCACCAGCGTCACCGGCTGCGATGACTCGCCCGCCTGCACGCTCACCGTATAGGTAGAGCCCAAGCTTGGTGATGTCGGGGCCGTGGAGAGAATCTTCAAGCTCTGCTGCAACTGCGTCACCTTGACGGTCTGCACTTGATCGGTTGCGTCTTGGTACTGGGCGTCGCCCTTCTGGCTGGCGGTGATGGTGCAATCGCCAATGGTGTTGAATGTCACCACCAAGCCCACTGCAGAACACGCGCCGCTCGCCATCAGCGTTACCGGCTTCGATGACGGCCCCGCTTGCACGCTCACTGTATACGTGCTGCCTATGCGCGGCGAGGTTGGCGCGGTGGAGAGAATCTTCAAGCTCTGCTGCAGCTGCGTCACCTTGATGGTTTGCGTTTGATTGACCGCGTTCAGGTAGTTGGTGTCGCCTTTTTGGCTGACCGTGATCGTGCAATCACCAGCCGCGATGAAAGTTACGACAAAGCCTGCAGCGGAACACGTTCCGCTCACGCTCAACTGAGGCGGCTGCGATGATGGCCCCGCTTTTACCTGGACCGTATAGGTGTCGCCCAAACGTGGCGATGCCGGTGCGCTGGAGAGGATGGCCAACACCTGTTGGCCACGATTTACCGTGAAGGAGACCGTGCCAGACAGGGTTTTGCCGGTCTGCTGATCCTTTACCTGTACCGTGGCGCTGAACGGGCCTGCCTTTGTCGGTGTGCCGCTGATCGTGCCATCCGCCGCGAGCGTCAGGCCGTCGGGCAGCGCACCGCTCATCACCGTGTAGTTGAAATCCTGCGATCCGCCCATGGCTTGCAAGCTGAGCGAGAAAGCGGTGCCCACTTCCGCCGTCTGCGCAGAAGGCGCAGGAAAGCCCAGAACAGGCCACGGCGTCACCGGGCCGATGTTGGCCGACGGCGCACTGGTCATTGCCAGCGAATTGCTGACCGTGACGGTAAATGTGTATGGCGTGCCGTTCGTCAGCCCGGTCACTTCGCACGACGTCACAGGCGTTCCGCTGGCGCTGAACGCGGCCACGTCGCAGCCTTGCACCGGCGTTGTGTTGTTGGGATCGGTGTAATAGACAACAAAGCGCGCGGGCGATCCACCGCCCATATTGGCTGGCGGAGCAAAACTGACCGTTGCCATGGCATCACCGGCAACGGCTGTTCCTGTTGGAACATCAGGTGCAGCAAAGGTGATTTTGCGCACGCGGCCGGTGGCCTTGTCCGAAATGAAAAGGTTGCCCTGCCTGTCCAGCGCCGAGTATTGCGGGTTCATGAATTGCGCGTTGACAGCCAAACCGCCGTCACCCGTGCCATTGCTGCCTCCACCCGCGACGGTGCTGATGGTGCCCGTGGTCGCGGAAATCATGCGTACACGCGCATTGCCGGAATCCACCACATAGATGTTTCCAAGAGCATCCACCGAAACGCCGACAGGCGTATTGAGGAGCGCATCTGTTGCAGGCCCGTTGTCGCCTGAGAAGCCGAAGTTGCCAGACCCTTTGCCCGCCAGCGTGGTGACCATGCTCGAAGTTGTGATTTCTCCATTCGCGTCCGCCATCACTTTTCGGATGGCGTTGTTGGTGCTGTCTGCAATGTAGAGATTTCCAGCTGCGTCCAGCGCCAGGCCATCTGGAAAAATCAGCCGCGCATCGCTTGCAACGCCGTCGACAAAACCACCTGTGTAGAGCTTGCCAACCACGGTGCTGATGACTCCTGATGTGTTGATCTTGCGAATCGCGTGGTTTTGAGTGTCGGAGAACAGCAGGTTGCCCAGTTTGTCCACCACCATGCCTGCGGGATAGCGCATGGTTGCTGAGGTTGCTGCTGCACCGTCTCCGGTCTGGCCCAGATTCCCAGTCCCTGCGAAAGTGGCGCCAGTGCTGGCTCCCTTGGCCACCTTGAAAATCTTGTTGTCGCGGGTATCTCCAACCATCACAGCGTCAGCTGCATCCACAGCAATGCCTACAGGGAAAGTGAACGAACTTGCTCTGACGCTCACCAGATTGGCCTTGTCCACCAAGCCGGTCGCAGGCGTCGCGGCCAGCATGCGGACCGAGCCACGGCCTGATTCAGCGACCAGAAGATTGCCAGCGCTGTCAAAGCCGATCCCGGCGGGGGTGGAAAGACTGGACTGGGTACCCGGCAGTGAGGGCGTTGGCGACTGGTTGGCCTGGCCTGTACCCACCACGGTGTTTACCTTCAGTTGTGCGTCGATCACACGCACGCGCTGATTGGTGTAATCAACCACCACGAGCTCGTTGCGATTTCTGTCGTAGAAGATTCCGCCAAATACTCCAAAACGTGCGGTCAGCGCTGGCCCGCCGTCGCCAG
Source organism: Comamonas trifloxystrobinivorans (assembly GCF_043359985.1). Taxonomy (NCBI): domain Bacteria; kingdom Pseudomonadati; phylum Pseudomonadota; class Betaproteobacteria; order Burkholderiales; family Comamonadaceae; genus Comamonas; species Comamonas trifloxystrobinivorans. Next base: position 50,559 of record NZ_JBHZGV010000008.1, on the reverse strand, counting down.
AAAACTCCGGGCTGTACTCCCACGTAGGGGGGTCAAGTGAAGCATTGCCTTTGCCTGCAATGACCGAGAGCAAGCCGGTCGATGCATCGATTTTGGAAATCGTGTACTGATTCGAATCAGTCAAATAAAGGTTGTCTTGTGCATCAATGGCCAGATAGCGAGGCATTCCGAGCTGGATGGACGTAGGCGCCACATTGGTGTGCGATGTACTCAAGGTGCCGGTGTTGGACTTGCACGTTCCCACAAAATTAGTCTTCGCCTTGGTGACGGCATCAATTTTGTATACGCATGGTTTCAACCAATCGGTGATGTACAGGTTGTCTTTGCTGTCGAAGACGATGTCCTCGATACGGCTGACGGTCGAATCACCTGTGAAGTACGACGTGGTCTTGCCTGTCGCCATGTCCAGCAGAACCACAGTCTTGGAGCCGCTGTTGACGATATAGAGTTGCCCTTTGCTGTCAAAGAACAGCGAAGAAGGCGATTTAAGCGCTGTCATGCCTGCGCTGGTATCACCCGCAACCGTTGTAATGATTCCTTGTGTGTCCACCTTGCGCACGCGGTGGTTGCCGTAATCCGCAATGTACAGATTGCCCTGGGCATCCATCACGGCTCTGGCGGGGTTGTTCAGGCTGGCCGCAGTAGCAAGGCCACCGTCACCCGAGAACGTTGCGACACCGGTCCCAGCGAACAAGCTGACCGTTGCGGAGGCCCGGTCGTACTTGCGTATCGCCTGGTCAAACCTCCCCGTTGCAATGTAGATGTTGCCTGCCGAATCCGTCATCACACTGCCGGGATTGGTGAGGTTGAAAGCGCTCACCGGTATCCCTTCAACGGCACCGATTACCGTGTCGATGGTTTGCGCCTGCAGCGTCGCGCACCCGAGCACCAAACCCCACAGGTGTACAAGCTTTACAAAGCAGGCGGTGGCGCGCCCAATCAGAACATTGACGCGATAACTTTTGACCATGTTGCCTCTCGAAATTCCACTTTTCAGCACTTGTCGATACGTCTTGAAACTGAATGCAAGTGGCAATTACATGAAAGGAACATGGAACGGTCAATAGTACATATGGACTATTGACATGTTTAAAAAATAAGATGATTTGAATTTCGTATGAAAGAGGTTTTTTTTAACTGAGGCATCGCAAGAAGCCGGCCGCCTGCGGATCGGTGTCAGGCGCCTCTTTGTCAAGACTTGCCTTGATTTCTAGGCCTTTTGGCGCTCTATGGAGACGCTGCGTTTTCGTGATCGTCATGGCAATGGGCTGGACTTGGGAGTCATTGCAGTGGATTAGCCTGGATCCCTTGCAGCACCAAACGTATATTGGGGAAGCCAGAATCTATATAAAAACAGCTGCTGGCGCGCAATGGATGCGCGCCAGCAGCTATTGTTTTTATAGTGTTTGAGCCGGTGTACCTTACGCCGCAACCGCCCCTTTAGCCACCGGTGCCGCCTCCTTGATCGGCAAGTTCACCACCGCGGCCAGCAATGCCAGCACCGCGTCGGCCCACCACATCCAGTCGTAATTGCCGGTAGCTACCACGGCGATGCCGCCCAGCCAGGCGCCCAGAAAGCCGCCGATCTGGTGGCTGAGCAGGGTGAGGCCGAACAAGGTGGCGAGGTAGCGCGTGCCAAACAGCTTGGCGGTGATGCCGGCCGTGGGTGGCACGGTGGCCAGCCAGGTGGCGCCCAATGCGGCGGCAAACAGGTAAAAGGTGGTGGGCGTTTTGGGCGCGAGCATGAAGATGACGATGGCTACGGCGCGCGAGGCATACATCCAGAACAGAATCATCTTCATGCGCATGCGCTCGCCCAGTGCGCCAACCACCAGGCTGCCGGCCACATTGGCCAGGCCGATGATGGCGAGTGAGGTGGAAGCCACGCCGGCGCTCAGTCCGCACAGATCCACCTCGCCCGGCATGTGGGTGACCAGAAAAGCAATGTGAAAGCCGCAGGTAAAAAAGCCGGCGTGCAGGCACCAGTAGCTCTTGTTGCGCATAGCAATGCGCAATTGCTCGCGCAGCGTGATGCCTGTGGGCGCGACAGCAGCGGTGCGGGCGGCAGAGCGTGGTTTGCCGCGCAGCCACCAGGCCATGGGCGCTGTGGTCAGGGCCAGTACGGCCATCATCCACATGGCCTGCACCCAGCCAAACGCGGCCATCACCGCCTGGTTCAGCGGCGCAAAAATGAACTGGCCCATGCTGCCGCCGGCATTGATCACGCCGCCGGCGAGCGAGCGCTTGTCATCAGGAATGCGCTGCGCGGTGGCGCCAATCAGAATAGAAAAACTGCCCGCGCCCGCGCCGGCCGCGCTGAGCAGGCCCAAGGTAAAAATCAGCCCCCATTCGCTGGTGACTTGCGTGGTCAAGGCGTAGCCGGCGGCCAGCAGAAATGCGCCCAGCACAATCACGCGCCCAGGGCCCCAGCGGTCGGCCATGGCGCCGAAAACCGGTTGCGCTGCGCCCCATACCAATTGCGCAATCGCCATGGCAAAACTGATCTTGGCCACGCCCAAGCCGGTAGCGGTGTTGATGGGCGACAGATACAGCCCCAGCGATTGGCGCGTGCCCATGGTGATGAGCAAGATGGCGCAGGCCACCGCTACCAGCGGCCAAAAGCTGCGGGTGGCGGTGCTGGGCGGGGCGTTCAGTGGGGCGGTGGCGGCGCTGGTCATGGTTGTAGCTTTGGTCGATGTTGCACCGCGCCATTATTCAAATCCATCGCTTTGCTGACAAACGATTAATAATGCGCAACAGCATAGAATTTCTATCGTATGAACACCGCTCCGCTCAAAGCCATTCTCGTGTTTGACGCTGTCATGCAGCACAAAAGCTTTGCCTTGGCAGCGCAGACGCTGCATGTGACGCCGGGCGCGGTGGGCCAGCAGATCCAGAAGCTGGAGGAATGGCTGGGCGCGCCGCTGTTTGTGCGCGCCGTGCGCCAGATCGAGCCCACGGCGGACGCGCAGCACTATTGGAGCGTTGTGCAGCCCGCGTTGGCGCGTATTCAGCAGGCGAGTGAGCAACTGCGCTTGCGCCAGTCGAGCGAGGTGTGGCTGTCGATGCCGCCCACCTTGGCCGCCAAATGGTTTGCGCCGCGCATGGCGGCGTTTTTGCAGGCGCGGCCCGATGTGTCGCTGCACCTGAGTGCGTCCGTCGATGTGGTGGATTTTGGCCGCGACCGGGTGGATTTGGCTATCCGCCACTTCGCCGGAAACAGTGCCGATTTGCAAGCAGAGCTGCTCTATGCCGACGAGGCCCGCTTGTACTGCTCGCCCGCTTATGCCCGCAAGCTGCGTTTGCGCGAGCCGAGCGATGTGGCACGAGCCACTTTGCTGCACAACACCTTGCTGCCGCATTGGCCCGAATGGCTCAAGCGCTACACCCGCATCACCGCTGCCGAGGCGCGGGCTATCCCCAGTCTGCACTTCGACCAATCGATGATGGCGATCGAGGCCGCCGTGCACGGCCAAGGCGTGGTGCTGAGCAGTGCCATCCTCACGCAGGCTGAGCTACGCGATGGCACGCTGATCGAGCCTTTGCCGATCCGCATGTCCGTCGGCAAAGGCTATTACCTGGTGCACAGCAAGCACGGCCCGCTGCGGCCCGCCGCGCAGGCGCTCAAAGACTGGCTGCTGGCGCAAGCAGTGGCGGAGCGGGCGGCGCTGGAGAAGCAATAAAAAAAGCTGCTGGCGCTTAACTCGTAAACGCCAGCAGCTTTTGTTTTTGGGCACTGGCTTTAGCCAAGCCAGGACCTCATCAGGTAAACAGGTTCTTCAAACGGTCGGCCCAGGACTGGTTGTTGGGCGTGTGCTTGGCGCCGCCTTTTTTCAGCGATTCGTCCAGCTCCTTGAGCAGCTTGCGCTGGTGTTCGGTGAGCTTGACGGGCGTCTCGACCACGATGTGCACATACAGATCGCCGGGGTAGCTGGCGCGCACGCCCTTGATGCCCTTGCCGCGCAGGCGGAACTGCTTGCCGGTTTGCGTGCCTTCGGGAATGTCGATGGCGGCTTTGCCACCCAGCGTGGGCACTTCGATCTCGCCGCCCAGCGCAGCGGTGACCATGCTGACCGGCACTTCGCAGTGCAGATCGTCGCCATCGCGCTCAAACACCTCGTGCTTGCGCACGCGGATTTCGATGTACAGATCGCCGGGGGGGCCGCCGTTCTGGCCGGGCTCGCCGTTGCCGACCGAGCGGATGCGCATGCCGTCGTCGATACCGGCGGGGATATTCACTTCCAGCGTCTTTTGCGACTTGATCTTGCCTTGGCCGTGGCAGGCGGTGCAGGGCTCGGGGATGACCTTGCCGGTGCCGCGGCAGTGCGGGCAGGTTTGTTGCACGGCGAAAAAGCCTTGGCGCATTTGCACCGAGCCGCTGCCGTTACAGGTGGAGCAGGTTTTGACCTGGGTGCCGGGCTTGGCGCCGCTGCCGTGGCAGGTGTCACACTCGTCCCACGAGGGGATCTTGATCTGGGCGTTTTTGCCGTTGGCCGCTTCTTCGAGCGTGATGTCCATGGCGTAGGACAGGTCGTTGCCGCGGTAGACCTGTGGGCCACCGCCACGGCGGCCGCCGCCGAACATTTCGCCAAAGATGTCGCCAAACGATTCGGCAAAACCGCCAAAGCCTTCGCCGCCACCCATGCCGCCGCGCATGCTCGGGTCGACACCGGCGTGGCCGTACTGGTCGTAGGCGGCACGCTTTTGGCTGTCGGAGAGCATTTCGTAGGCCTCTTTGCACTCCTTGAACTTCTCTTCCGCTTCCTTGGCTTTGTCGCCCTGGTTGCGGTCGGGGTGGTACTTCATGGCCAGCTTGCGGTAAGCCGTTTTGATTTCGACTTCCGTGGCGCTGCGGGTGATGCCGAGGACTTCGTAGTAATCGCGTTTAGACATGGTTTTTCTTTGCTCGAATCAGGGGGGAGCGGTGCTGCGCTGGCTCAGCCGGCGTCGCGCAAAAAGGCCTGGGCCTGCAGGCCGACGTAGCTGCGGCCGGGGTTGTCGCCGTCAATCCACTGCTGGGGCGGGAACAGATCAAACAGTCCCACTTTGAAAAGGGTCGGGATCGCCAGGGCCAGCTCTTGCTCGACCTGGCCGCGCTCGCCCGCGTTGTAGAGCGCGATATTGTAGAGAACCGCAGCCACCGTGCCGGTTTGCACCACGCTGCCGTCCTTGAGCGTCACGCTGGGCAGGCTGGCGCCGCTGGCGGTGATTTTCTGGTTGATGTGGCTCAGCGCCTCGACATGCAAGGCGTCGGCGGCTGCTTCAGTGGGGCTGGACATAGGGCAGTGCGTGGCGAGTGGATGGTGTTTCTCAGGGGTAGCTGAGGGCGCGGGCGGCAAATGCAAGTGCTTGGCGCATGGGCCGCCGGGCCGGCAATGTCAAGAATGGACAAAAGCCATGCCCGGGCAGAACCGGGCATGGCTTGTGGGGTGGCCCGCTTTGCGGCGGGCCGGGCGAAGGGGTTTAGTCCTTCTTGACTTCCTTGACTTCGGCGTCCACGACGTTGTCGTCGGCCGCTGCAGCGCTGGCACCACCGGCGGCAGCACCAGCTGCGCCTGCGGCTTGGGCTGCCTGGGCGTCGGCGTACACCTTCTCGCCCAGCTTCTGGCTCACGGTCATCAGGGCGGTGGTCTTGGACTCGATGGCGTCCTTGTCCTCGCCCTTCAAGGCTTCTTCCAGTTCCTTCACAGCGGCTTCGATCGCGGTCTTGTCGGCTGCGTCGATCTTGTCGCCGTGCTCGCCCAGGCTCTTGGTCACGCTGTGGACAGCGGCTTCACCTTGGTTGCGGGCTTGCACCAGTTCCAACTTCTTCTTGTCGTCGGCGGCGTTGAGCTCGGCGTCCTTGACCATCTTCTGAATTTCTTCTTCCGACAGGCCGGAGCTGGCCTTGATGGTGATCTTGTTCTCTTTGCCCGTGCCCTTGTCCTTGGCCGACACGTTCAAGATACCGTTGGCGTCGATGTCAAACGTCACCTCGATCTGGGGCGTGCCACGGGGAGCGGCAGGAATGCCTTCCAGGTTGAACTCGCCCAGCAGCTTGTTGGCGCTGGCAATCTCACGCTCTCCCTGGAACACCTTGATCGTCACGGCCGGCTGGTTGTCTTCCGCGGTCGAGTAGGTCTGGGCGAACTTGGTCGGGATGGTCGTGTTCTTGGCGATCATCTTGGTCATCACGCCGCCCAGGGTTTCGATACCCAGCGACAGCGGCGTCACGTCCAGCAGCAGCACGTCGGAGCGGTCACCGCCCAGCACCTGGCCTTGCACGGCAGCGCCCACGGCCACGGCTTCGTCAGGGTTCACGTCCTTGCGGGGATCCTTGCCGAAGAATTCCTTGACCTTCTCTTGCACCTTGGGCATGCGGCTCATGCCGCCGACCAGGATGATGTCGTTGATGTCGTTGACGCTGATGCCGGCATCTTTGATGGCGGTGCGGCAAGGAGCGATGGTGCGCTCGATCAGGTCTTCGACCAGGCTTTCCAGCTTGGCGCGGGTCAGCTTGATGTTCAGGTGCTTCGGACCGGTGGCATCCGCCGTGATGTAAGGCAGGTTGATGTCGGTCTGGGCCGAGTTCGACAGCTCGATCTTGGCCTTTTCAGCGGCTTCCTTCAGGCGTTGCAGAGCCAGCACGTCCTTGGACAGGTCCACGCCTTGTTCCTTCTTGAACTCGGCAATGATGTACTCGATGATGCGCTGGTCAAAGTCTTCGCCGCCCAGGAAGGTGTCGCCATTGGTCGACAGCACTTCGAACTGCTTTTCGCCATCGACATCGGCGATCTCGATGATCGACACGTCAAAGGTACCGCCGCCCAGGTCATACACGGCAATCTTGCGGTCGCCCTTGCCACCCTTGTCCAGGCCAAAAGCCAGGGCTGCAGCGGTAGGTTCGTTGATGATGCGCTTGACTTCGAGACCGGCAATACGGCCAGCATCCTTGGTGGCCTGGCGCTGTGCGTCGTTGAAGTACGCAGGCACGGTGATCACGGCTTCGGTCACGGGCTCGCCCAGGAAGTCTTCCGCGGTCTTCTTCATCTTGCGCAGCACTTCGGCCGAGATCTGGGGAGGCGCCAGCTTCTGGTCGCGCACTTGCACCCAGGCGTCACCGTTGTCAGCCTTGATGATCTGGAAGGGCATCAGGTCGATGTCCTTTTGCACTTCCTTGTCTTCGAACTTGCGGCCGATCAGGCGCTTGGCAGCGTAGATGGTGTTCTTGGGGTTGGTCACCGCCTGGCGCTTGGCCGAGGCGCCAACCAGAATCTCGCCGTCGTCCTGGTAGGCGACGATCGAGGGCGTGGTGCGAGCGCCTTCGCTGTTCTCGATCACGCGGGTGTTGTTACCTTCCATCACTGCCACGCAGCTGTTGGTGGTACCCAGGTCAATACCAATAATCTTTCCCATATCTCTAACTCCTTTTATTCCTTGTGGGCAGTATCCCTGCCCGAATTGACTGTTATCTGTGGCGTCTTTTGCACCCTTCAAGAGGGGCTGTGCAAAAAATCACCAGGAGGTGCGTGTGCGTTTACTTGGGGGCAGCCACCGTGACCAGAGCCGGGCGCAAAATGCGGTCGGCAATGGAGTAGCCCTTTTGCAGCACGCTGACGATGGTGTTGGCGGGCTGGTCGGCCGGCACCATGGAGATGCCTTGGTGGTGGTGCGGATCGAACTTGTCGCCGGCGGCCGGGTTGATGGCCACCACCTTGTTGCGCTCCAGCGCAGCGGTCAGCTGGCGCAGCGTGGCGTCCGAGCCTTCGCGCAGCTGCTCGGGCGTGGCGTTCTGGATGGCCAGGGCCGCATCCAGGCTGTCGATCACCGGCAGCAGGCTTTCGGCAAAGCTCTCGATGCCGAACTTGCGGGCCTTGGCCACTTCGTCATCGGCGCGGCGGCGGGCGTTTTCTACGTCGGCCTTGGCGCGCAGGTACTGGTCGGCCAGCTCGGCGTTCTTGGCTTGCAGCTCGGCCACTTGGGCCGCCAGGTCGTTCTGGGCATCGGCTGCGTTGGCTGCAGCGGCAGCTTCCAGCTCTTCGGGGGTGATGGGCGCGCTGCCTTCGGGGTGGAGGTTGCCTGACATTGTTTTTACTCGTCTTCCCTAAAACAAAACAAAAATTCTTCTGTCTATATAGGGTTGATCCGGGGCGCTTCAAGGCTGGCGGGCAGGAATTTCTGCCGCTGGCGCCGAGAGCGTGTGTTTACCGTGCTTTCGGGGCGGTCGGAACCCGCGCCGTCACTCGGCAAAGCGCCGCAGACCAGGCTGACAGGCGGGCAGAGGCGCCTGACCAGGCACGCCCGGTCCGCCGCTCGGGCAAACCTGAGGCCATTGACAGGGTTTGCAAGCCTTTCTATAATGCCGGGTTTCCCTTGCCACACCGCGACAGACGCACTCGAAAAATAAGTTTCAGTGAAGATGCGGGTGGCGCAATCCATAAGGAGTTTGCATGCGTCACTATGAGATCGTGCTGCTGATCCACCCCGATCAGAGCGAACAAGTTCCAGCCATGCTGGAGCGTTACAAAGGCATGATTACGGCCGGCGGCGGTAAGATCCACCGCGTCGAAGACTGGGGCCGTCGTCAACTGGCTTACATGATCAACAAGCTGGCCAAGGCACACTACCTGTGCCTGAATATCGAAGCCGACCAGGCTGTGATGGCTGAACTGGAACACGCGTTCAAGTTCAACGATGCCGTGCTGCGTCAACTGACTGTGCAGAAGAAGAAGGCTGAAACCGCTCCTTCCGCCATGATGAAGACCGTGGAACGCGAAGAAGCTCGCAAGGCTACCCAAGCCGAGCACGCTGCCGCCGAGCGTTAATTCACAGCAGGAGGTGGAGAACCGCGTACTTGTCACGGCCACACTCGCAGAGGTCAAAACCATGCGATACACCCCGGCCGGTTTACCTGCACTCGACATGGCTTTGGAGCACCGCTCCACGCAAACCGAGGCAGGCCAGCCAAGACAAGTGAACGCACTGCTCAAAGCCGTGGCCTTTGGCGCACTGGCAGAGCGGTTGGCCCGGCAGGCGATTGGAAGTGTCTGGACATTCCAGGGATTTCTCGCCACACCGCGCAACAGCAAAGCGCTGGTTCTGCACATCCAAGATATTCAACCAGATACTTATTGAGAGGTCCGAAATGGCCACGTTCAAGAAATTCAACAAAGACAAGCGCCCCAAGCGCAACACCCAGTCGCTGCTGTTCAAGCGCAAGCGCTTCTGCCGCTTCACCGTGGCTGGCGTCGAAGAAATCGACTACAAGGATGTTGACACCCTGCGTGACTTCATCGCCGAAAACGGCAAGATCATCCCCGCACGCCTGACCGGCACGCGCGCCATCTACCAACGTCAGCTGAACACTGCCATCAAGCGCGCTCGCTTCCTGGCCATGGTGCCTTACAGCGACCAGCACAAGATCTAAGGAGCACGAACCATGCAAATCATTCTGCTCGACAAGGTAGTGAACCTGGGTAACCTGGGCGAAATCGTCAAGGTCAAGGACGGCTACGCACGTAACTTCCTGATCCCTTCGGGCCGCGCACGCCGCGCCACCGAAGCCGCTAAGGCCGAGTTCGAAGCCAAGCGCGCCGAACTGGAAAAGGCTGCCGCTGAAAAGCTGGCTGCTGCCCAAGCCTCCGGCGAAAAGCTGGCTGGTCAAACCGTGAAGCTGACCCAGAAGGCCGGCGTTGACGGCCGTCTGTTCGGCTCGGTGACCAACCACGACATCGCTGAAGAACTGAACAAGATGGGCTTCGCTGTGGTGAAGTCGCAAGTTCGCATGCCCAACGGTCCTATCAAGACCGTGAGCGAAAACACCGTCGAAGTGGCTCTGCACACCGACGTGGTGGTGGAAGTGAACGTTTCGGTTTACGGCGAACACGTTTAAAGAGTTGCTTGCCGGTGTGCACAGTGCGCCGGCAACCAAGCAAAGGCAACAAGCTCCGGCTTGTTGCCTTTTTTATTGTTGGTTCTTTTTTAGATTCTTTGGGCGCAAGTGTTGTGGCGGAACGGGCTGCAATGCCTGTGTTGGGAGTCTTCGTTTTGAGGTGGTGATATGGCCGCGAATGCTTTGTTGCTGCGGGGCCGGCCATCCGGCTTTGCCGTACCAAGGTACTGTCTGCAGCCAAGCGTCGCGCCTACGCGGCCATCTCACCATTGGGGTGAGAGGTTCGAGCGCCCGCTCCGCTGCTGAGCGACGCTGTTTAGAGACCGGTTCAGCAGGCTTCGTCTTTTCTGGCGCATGTAGATCGTCCAGCGCGAGCACCCACCGGCCATCGGTATTTGCGAATTCCGCTATGGTGCTGCTAGGAGCGAAAGAGCAAGGCCATGGACTTCATCATTGCGCTGATCCGGGAATACGGCGTCGGGATTGTGTTTTTGAACGTGCTGATCGAGCAGCTGGGTGCGCCCATTCCCGCGTATCCGGTGCTGATGGTCACGGCCGCCGTGCACGGTGGCGCCTGGCAGCAGCAACTGCAGCTGGTGCTGGTGGCCTGGGTAGCGGCGCTGATAGCGGATTACATCTGGTATTTGCTGGGCCGGCGCTACGGGCGGCGCGTGCTCTCGCGCATTTGCAAGATATCGCTGTCGCCGGATTCCTGCGTGCAGAACACCGAATCAGTCTACAGCCGCTGGGGCGCCAAATCGCTCTTGGTGGCCAAGTTTGTGCCCGGCTTTGCGTCCATTGCCAGCGCCTTGGCGGGCGCAGTGGGCACGCGGCCTGTTCGTTTTGTGCTGTTCGACGGCCTGGGCGCTTTGCTCTGGATTGGCTCGGCCGTGTTGCTGGGCGGCTTGTTCAGCTCCACGGTGGAAGACCTGCTGGCCGTGCTGGGCCAGCTCGGCCAGTGGGGTTTGCTGCTGCTGGCGCTGGTGTTTTGCGTGTTCATTGGCCGGCGCTGGTGGTCGCGCCGCCAAGTGATCCGCTCGCTGCGCATGGACCGGCTGACCGTAAACGAACTGAGCGACATGCTAGAACGCGGCGAGCAGCCCGTGATTCTGGATGTGCGCTCGGGCCTGGCTTTTGACAGCTCGCATATCCCCGGAGCGCATTCCTACGACCCGCATGCCAAGCAGGCCGTGCTGCCAGCCATCGATGCCAATGCGCAGGTGGTGGTGTACTGTGCTTGCCCGAACGAGGTGTCGGCCGCGCGTGTGGCGCAGCTGTTGCAGAAAGCGGGCGTGGCCAAGGTGCGGCCGCTGCTGGGCGGCATTGATGCCTGGGTAGATGCCGGCTACGGCGTGCACCAAAACCAGACTTCAGCAACAGCCAGCTCCTGACAAGTAAAGCCTGCGCTCGGTGCGTGGGCTATCACAGCAGTAACAAGGCCAGGGCGGCAATCGCGGTAGGTGCCAGCGCACCAAGCAGCAGGCCGCCAATGCTGATCGAGGCGTTGCTGAAACCGTGCTTGAGCAGCGCCACGCCAGCCGGGTTGGGCGCGTTGGCGATCACCGTCAGGCCGCCACCCGCGACGGCGCCGGCCATCAGCATGTATTTGGCGCTGTCGCTCATGCCTTCGATCTGCGAGCCCAGGTAGGTGAGCGCGGCGTTGTCGGTGATGGCCGTCAAGCCCAGTGCGCCAAAGAACAGCGTCAGCGGCGCCATGCTGGCCACCAGTGGCTGCAGCCACCAGCTTTGCAGGCCGCCCAGCACCACCAGCCCGGCCAGGAAAAAGCCCACCAGCAAAGCCTCTTTCAAAATAAGCGGGCTTTGGTATTGCGCATAGGCGTGGGTGTAGGCCAGAAAAAGCAGAAATACGCCGATGAACAGTACCGGGTGGTGCGCCAGCAAAACTACGCAGGCCAGCAGGGCGATGTGCACTGACACCACCGTCCACGGCATCTTGCCGTGCTCAGCGGGTGCAGCAGCGGCGTGCTGCAAATGCTTGCGCATGAACCAGGTTGCCAGGCTGGCGTTCAGCAGCACGGCCAGCGCGGCTTTCCAGCCAAAATGCTGCAGCATGAAAGCGCTGTCCCAACCCCAGGGCGTGGCCACCATCAGCACCGGTGGTGCTGCATAAGCGGTGAGCGTGCCGCCAATTGACACGTTGACGAAGAGCACGCCGAGCGCCAAGTATTTGAGCCGGGCCGGCATGCGTGGCGTGAAAACCAGCGGAGCCAGTGTCAACGCAGCAATCGTCATGGCCGCCGGTTCGGTGATGAGCGATCCCATCAAGGGCACTAGCGCCAGCCCCAGCCAGGCCAAAGCCAGCGGCGTTGCCAATGGCACGGCAGACGCCAAGGCTTGCAGCAAGGTCTGCACGGTGGCGACGATAGGGCGAGAAGCAGCGATTACCATCACCACAAAAACGAACAATGGCTCGGTGTAATTGCGCGATTCGGCGTACTGCACCGCTTGCTGCGGGCTGGCGGCCAAGGCCAGTGCGGCGATCAGCACCATGGCCCAGAAGCCGAAGACGATTTCTACCTCACCCAGCAAATGGAATACGCCGGCATGGCGCGGGTAGCGTTTGGACAGGCGCTCGAGCTGTTTGGCCAAAAAAGTGTGGAGCAGGGCCACGGCAAAAATGCCGGCCGCGAGGTGGTCGATAGACATGGAGCTGCGCTTTCGAGAGCAGCCTGCCAGTGCAACAGCCCAAGGCTTGGATGCGGGAGCAGGCGGCGTTCAACCCGCGAGGCGGCCCGACCTTCGCTACACCTGCCGCTGCACCCCATGTGACGACACCCAGCCGCAGATTCTACAAAACACGGTTGCCGGTATTCCCTGCAAAAGCCCCTAAGAGCGCGGCCCGCGGCGCTTGCGCAGCAGCCACAGCGCCACCAGCACGGAGAACAGCACGATCACGCCCACCACGATCCAGAAGCCGTTCGCGTCTTGCGCCAGCGGAATGCCGCCGACGTTCATGCCGAAGAGGCCGGCCATCAGGTTCACCGGCAGGGCCAGCACGGTGATCATGGTCAGCGTGTAGAGCGAGCGGTTGGTGTCCTCGTTGATGCTGGCTGCAATCTCTTCCTGCAGCAGTTTGATGCGCTCTTCCAGCGATTGCATATCGCGCAAGAACACCGAGAACTCTTCGCTGGCAGCGCGCAGGCCTTGCAGATCGCTCTCACTGATCCAGCGCGGCGGCGTCTGCAGCAGGCGGAACAGCGCCGAAGGCTCGGGCGCCAGCAAGCGTTTGAAGCGCACCAGCAAGCGGCGCAGCGCGCCCAGTTGGCGCGGCTGCATGCGCACGCGGCCGCCGAGCAACTGGTCCTCGATCTGGTCCACGCGCTGGGTCACATCACGCACAATGCGCACCAGCACATCGGCCTGGGCGCGCAGCAGGCGCTCCAGCAGCTCGGTGCTCGACTGCGGCCGGTCGCCATTGCGGATGTGTTGGCGCAAGGTATCTACCGAGCGCAGCGGGTGCGTGCGCGCCGAGATCACCACCGTGGGCGACACATGGATCCACAAGGTGTGGATGTCGCTGGATTCAAAGTGGAAATCAAAGTCGATATCGTTGATGACGGCCAGCAGCGTGTGCTCCAGCCGCTCGATGCGGGTGGACGCCAAGCCTTCGCGCAGCGCCTCGTAAAACTGCTCATCCAGCCCGGCATATTGCTGCAACCAGCGCAGGCAGTGCGCATGGCTCAGGTTGAAATGCAACCAGACAAAGCTGCCAGCCCGCGGCGGCTGCTCGGCAGCCAGGCGCTGATGCACCTCTTGCGGCGACAAGGCAAGCGCCGCATCTCCGCCATCAAACGCAAAGGCCCAGACCAGGCCGCTTTGGTCGGGCGGCGTGAAAAAAGGAGGAGAGTCCGGCTCCTGCCAGTCAGAATCGGTCAACGCAGCGCTCCAAAGCACCCAAGGCGGGGAAAAGCGCCATTGTTGGCGCTGTGTGTGACGGATATGTGACTGTCATGCTGACGTCACTTTTTCGAAACACGGTCTGTGCTGGGTAGCCGGCGGCTCAGGAATGCGGTTGACAACAAAAAAGCCATGTGGGCTTGGGCCGCACATGGCTGGGGTGTAGTTGCTGGCTGGCGCTCAGTCTGGCATCGAGCAGTGGCCGCCGCTGGCGTGTTGGCCTGAGCCGGCAGCGATCAGCGGCGCTTCGTAGCGCAGATCGACCGGCTTGCTGTGGCTGTAATCCCAGGCGATGAAAGCGACCAGCACAATCCAGAAAGCGCTGCGCAAAATAGTGGTGTTCATGGTGAATTCCTTGCGCTTTAAAAACCGAAATGGCGGCGAATGCGCAGCCCGAAAATCGTGCCGACAAAGGCCAGCGGCACCCAGATCCAGCCGTGGATGCTGCCGGTGCTGATGCCCGAGAGCATGGCACCCACATTGCAGCCAAAGGCCAGGCGCGAGCTGTAGCCAAGCACCAGGCCTGCGACCAGCGCCACGATCCACTGCGTGCCCGTCAACGCCTTGGCAGCGGCGGGTTTGCCGGCAGCAATCCACAGCGCGCCGGCCAGAATGCCGATATTGGTGATGCTGGTGATGTCGAGCAACACCGTCTCTTGCAAGCGCTGTGCATTGCCCGGCTGGCTCCAGAACCAGTTGCCGGCCAAATCCACCAAACCTGCGCCGTTGGCCAGCTTGGCGGCCCACAGGCCAAAGCCGTAAACCACGCCCCAAGGCTGGCCGGCAATCACCAGGTTCAGTGTGGCAAAAATGGCCAAGCCGATAGCGCCCATCACCCACTTGCGTTGCCACACTGGTGGCGTGTTGCGTTGCAGGGCTGTATTGGCGCTGGCGCAGTAGGCTTTCACGGCAAAGCCGATCACCAGCAGCGCCAACAAGGTAGCGCCCAACGCTGGCGCCCAGCCCCAGGTGCTGACCAGGCCGACAGCCGGCATGCGGCCCAGATCCAGCCACCAGCCCAGGTGCAGCGAACCGAGGAAGCTGCCAATCGCGAACATCGGCAAAATCGCCGTGTTCATGGGGATGCCCATGCCCGCCTTGTACAGCGTGCCGCTGCCGCAGCCGTCGGCAATTTGCATGCACAGACCAAACACAAAAGCGCCTACGAGCAGGCTGATGCTGGGTGGGCCGAGCGCTGCGGTCAACTCTGGGAAGTAGCCGAGCAGCGGCATGGCCATGGCGGCTGCCAGTGCCAGCAGCAGCAACTGGCCAAAGACGCCGCGCGGGTCTTTGTCTTCGACCAGCATGCGCCAGCCGGTGGTAAAGCCAAAGCGCTGGCCGGCCAAAATCGCACCCAGGCCAATACCCACCAAAAACAGCGCCGCCTGGCGCACCGACACGGTCCACAACAGCCAGCCAAAAAAGGCGGCCATCAGCACCGACAAGGGAAGTCGCTTCATAAAAATCTTGTAGTTATCCGTTGGAGAGTGGCTGGCGCTCTAAGCCCCAGTTCACTTGAACTTGCGCTGCCACCACTGCTTGGCGTCATAGGCCAGCGATTCGGCGCGGCCGGGCTGGTTTTGCATGGCGGGCGCATCGGGTTGCTGCGTCCAATCGACCATCGAGCCGGCGTACAGCTTCACGTTCGGCAGGCCGGCCATCTCGCTCAGACCGAACCAATCGGTGGCTGCCCAGTGGCCGGTGTTGCAGAAAGCCACCGTGTCCTGGCCGTCTTTGCGGCTGATCTTGTCGGCAATCTGCTTGGCCGTAGCCGCGTCGACAAACTGCGTTGTGCCTTTGACAAACCACTGGTTGAAATCCAGCTGTTGCGCGCCCGGCAAGGTGCCTGAGAGCTTGGCTGCGGGTGCACGCGTCTCACCTTTGTAGAAAGCATCGGGGCGCGAATCGACCAGGGCGGCGTTGCTCAAATCCACGTGCTGGCGCACTTGCTCGCGGGTGGCGATCAGGTTCTCGTCGAGCTGAGGCTGGTAGTTGCTGGCGGCTACGGCTGGTGCATCGCCTTGGCTGACGGATTTGCCGTCAGCCACCCAGCTTTTCATGCCGCCGTTGACAATGGAGAGCTCTTTCAGGCCCAGCGCCTTGAGCGTCCAATACACACGCGCCATGGCACCAAAATCGGTGGTGTCGGCACCGGTGGAAACCACCACCGCGTGCGTGGCAGGCGTGAGGCCCAGCGACTGCACCAGCGTGGTCAGCTTGCTGATGTCGGGCAGTTCGCCCGGGTTGGTGGCTGGGCCGCGCCACTTGCCATAAGGTGCGTTCAGCGCGCCAGGAATATGGCCAGCGGCAAAGAGTTTGGGATCGCGGATATCGATGACTACCGGCGCAGGCGTGGCCTGCTGCGCAGTCACCAACTCGGCCGGCGAGAGCAAGGGCTGCGCAGCCGTTGCACAGGCGCTGGCCCACAGCAGGCCAGCGGCAAGAACGAGGGATTTCATAGAGACAGTCCTAGGGAATGGCCCGCATTGTCCCCCGCTTTGCTTACTGATCAAACCATCTTTAACAATGAAAGATATGACGAAAAGGTTATATCGAGCAGCGCTGGCAGGTGGGAGGTCGCTCTTCAGCGCGGAATGCTGTTGGCGCTGAGCCGCCGCATGCGAGCCGGGACGGTTTCCCAAATCCTTGTCAAGCGACCCCTGCGCGGGGCGGCTTCTACAATCGGCAGCAATTGTTTTACTGTTTACCCAAGCGGCGGCTATTGGCCGCCGTGCTGCGTTATGGATATTGTTGTCAACGAAGAACTCAAAGCCTATATCGACCCACTGACCCCGGACGAGTACGCGTCGCTGGAGCGCAGCATCCTGGCTGAAGGCTGCCGCGATGCGCTGGTGCTGTGGGGCAATGTGCTGGTCGATGGGCACAACCGCTACGGCATCTGCCAAAAGCACGGCCTGCCTTTCAACACGGTGCAGAACACGCATTTCCAGAGCATGGAGGATGTGTATCTGTGGATGATTGACCAGCACCTGGGCCGCCGCAGCGTGTCGGATTTTCAACGGGGCGTGCTGGCGCTGCGCAAGCGCGAGATTCTGGAGCACCGCAAGCTGGAGAAAGCGCATCCGGTAGCGGCAGAGCCCGCCGCTGAAGGCGAAGCGCCTGCGGTGGCAAATGCTGACGAGGCCTTCTCGCCGGTTGATGCGGCCGAGCTGGAGAAAGTCGCTACCCGCGAAGCGATTGCCAAGGCTGCCCGCCTGTCGAGCAGCCAGGTGGCGCAGATCGAAAAGATCCAGAAAAACGCGGCGCCAGAGTTGGTCGAGGCTTTGAAGGCGGGCGATATCTCGATCAACGCCGCCGCCGTGGTGGCCACCCTGCCCAAGGACGAGCAGCAGGCCGCAGCTCAGGGCGGCAAGGACGAGCTGAAAAAAGTAGTGAAGAGTGTGCGCGATGCCAAGCGCAAGCCCAAGGAAGACAAGCCCGACGCCGCCGCCGAGCAAGCGCCCGCCGCATTGGCCCACGGCGCCGAAGCCGTGGATGCTGCGCTGGACAAAGCCCAGCAGCAGATCAGCGAGTTGCGCGCCCGCGTGCAGGAACTGGAAAACGAGAACGCCCAGCTGCGCTTGCAGCTGGCGGCTGCCAATTCCAGCGATCTGCCAGCTTCGGACGAGCCCGCTTTCTAAAGCTCAGCCTCGCGGCTGCGCCAGTTGGCGCACTTGGCGTGTGCGCGCCCGCTGCACGCGGGGGCGGGTGGTTTCGGCGTGTTGCACGGCGCGGCGGTATTGCAGCAGGCTGGCTTCGGCGCCTTGGAGCACGGCTTGCGGCAACTGGTGTGGCGCGGCGTTGGTGCTGGTTGCAGGGTCGCACTGGCCCATCATCAAGGCCAGGCCCTGGGCCACGTGCGATGCGGTGTAGACGTGGAAGCGCCCGGCGGTCACGGCATCCACCACACGTGGTGCCAGCATCAGGTGGCGCTGGTTGCGCGCGGGGATCAGCACGCCGTGGCTGCCGTCTAGGCCGTGTTGTACGCACAGGTCGAACCAGCCTTCAATCTTTTCGTTGAGGCCGCCTACCGGCAGCACTTCGCCGTGCTGGTTGAGCGCGCCGGTGACGGCAATGTTTTGCAGCAGTGGCACGCCTGAGAGCGACGAGAGCAGCGCATACAGCTCCGCGCAGCTGGCCGAATCGCCTTCGACGCCGCTGTATTCCTGCTCAAACACCACCGATGCATTCAGTGCCAGCGGCGCCAGATGGCCGAATAGCGCGGTCAGGTAGCTTTGCAGGATGAGCACGCCTTTGTCGTGGATGGGGCCGGACATGGCGACTTCGCGCTCGATGTTGACCAACCCGTCTTGGCCGGCATAGGTGCGGGCGCTGATGCGCACAGGCAGGCCAAAACGGTAGTCGCCGGTGTCGATTTGCGAGAGGCCGTTGACCTGGCCGATGCGGGTGCCGCTGAAGGCGATCATGTGCTCGCCGTCGTCGATGGCGTCGTGCAGCGCCTCTTCCATGGCGTTGTGGCGCTGGCGGCGGGCGGCAATGGCGGCATCCACATCTGCCGCATTCACCAGGCGGTTGGCGCGGCCGGGCTGGGCCCATTGCGCGCTTTCAATCAGCAGGGCTTCCAGCGGGCCGAGTTGGCCGCTTTGGCGCTGCTGGTCGTCCGCCTCGCGATGCGATTGCTCCAGCAGACGGGCCACGGCGCTGGCATCGCACTGAGGCAATTGGTACAGGGCGCAGCGCTGCGCAATCAAGGCCGCCGTGGCGCGGTAGGTGGCGGGCGTGGCTTTGAACTGTTCGGCAAATTCCACCTTCACGCGAAAGCGGCGGGCCATGTCGGGGTCGTTTTCTTGCAGCTGGTAGTAGCTTTCTTCCGAGCCGATCAGCACCAGTTTGACGTTGAGCTGCAGCAGCTCGGGCAGCAACCCACCAGCGCTGCTGGGGCCTTGGCTGGCGTGCACATCGTCAATGCGCAGTTGGCGCGTGCGCAGCACGCGGCGCAGCGCTTGCCAGCAGGCTTCGTCGCCCGCCATGTCGCGCAGGTGCAGCAGCAGGTAGCCGCCATCGGCACGCAGCAGGCTGCCGGCGCGGATGCAGGAGAAATCGCTGTGCCGGTCTTCGTCGTCGGCCGGGTCGATGGTGCCAAACAGGTTGCGCAGGCTGGGCTGGTCTTCCAGCACCACGGGTGCCCGTGTTTCGCCGTGGTGGTCGACCACCAGGTTGAGCTGGCTCCGGTGCTTGAGCGCACGCAACTTGGCGTGCTGGCGCGCGCGGGCTTCGTCGCGGGCGTCCTGGCTTTCGCCTTCGCCTTCCAGGCTGTCGGTGGTGTCGAGCAGGGCGTCGGCGTCTTGTGCAATGCTGCGTGGCACCCACAGAGCCATGTTCTTGAGCCATTCGGCCTGCATTTGCGCTAGCCAGCGTTGCAAGGTGGCCAGGTCGTCGGCAGCGGGCGTCAAGCCATCGAGCGCCTGGGCAGCGGCAGCCTGCCACAGCGGCGTGGCGAGCGATTGGTAGAACAGTTGCAAGGCCTGGTCGCGGCTGTGCTGGGCGGCACGCATCTGGCTGCGGAACTGCGCCAACTGCAAGCGCAGCTGGTATTCCAGATCGACAGGCGCGCTGGGCGCCGCGTGCGAAATGGCTTGCGCGTAGCCTTCGGCGGCGGGCTCGTGCGCTGGGGCTGGCGCAGCGGCTGCGGTGTCCGCATCGGTGTCTGCCATATCTGCAGCGTCAGCCAAGCTTTCTGGTTCTGCTTGTACATGGGAATCTGGCTGCGCGGTGTTGGTTTCTTGGGGCGCGCTATCCAGGCCAAGGTTTTGGGCGCTGTCCGATTCTGGCGCGTTTGTTGCGGCAGCGTCAGCGTGGCTGGCAGGTTTGTTGTCTGCGCCATCGGCTTCGTCGTTGCTGGCGCTTTCCACCACCAGTTGGCCTTCGTCGCGCCGAATGCGCAGGCCCATTTGGCCGGCCCAATCGCACAGCGCTACAAAGCCGGCTTCCTCGGCCTGGCGCGCCTGGTTGTAGAGCTGCTCAATTTGGCGGCGGTGCGGTGTTTCGTTGACCAGCTTGTCCAGTTGTTCGGGCAGTTTTTCGACCAGGTTTTCCACGCGCTTGCGCAAGGTGCGGCCTTGGCCAGCGGGCAGGCGCACGGCCAGCGGGCGCTCGGGCAGCGCAAAGTTGTGCACAAAGGCCAAATCGGGCGCGGCAGGGCGTCGGCTGGCTGCTGCTTGCATGGCTTGGCGTAGCAGCGAGGTGCGGCCGCTGCCTTCGTCGCCCAGCACAAACAGGTGGTAATCGGGCTGCAGCACCGACAGGCCAAATTCGGCAGCCGCCTGGGCGCGTTGCTGGCCCACCCAGGAGATGGGCGTGCCCAGCAGTTCGGCCGTGCTGGCAAAGCCGAGGCTGGCCGGGTCGATGGCCAGGCGCAACTGAGCGGGCTGCAGCAGCTCGGCACAGCCAGAGGGATGGGCGACAGCGGAGGGGCGAGATTCAGACAATGGAGACGGTTCCTTGGGTAAGAAGTCGGCAGGCTCGCCACGCGGGCCTGCTTTGGATAGCTACTGTAGCGCTTGTTCAGCGCAGCCTGGCTGGCGGGCGCTCAGGGGTTGCGCGCCAGCACCATGGCGTGTTGCGGCCCGTAGCTGCCGCCCAGGTACAGCTCGCCGGTGTCGAGAAAGCCGCAGTGCAGGTAGAGCTGGTAGGCGCTGGTGTTTTTGCAGTTGACGGTGAGGTAGAGATCGCCGCCGGTCAGCGCCTGCGCCTGCAGATAGGCGGGCAAGGCCAGCAGCGCCTGCTTGGCGTAGCCGCGGCCTTGAAAATCCTGGCCCACCAGGAAAGAGCGCAAGCCGATGGCATTGGCGGGCGCAAACGGGTGGCTGCTGGCAAAGCACTCGTCCAGGCGGAAAAAACCGACCGCCGTGCCGTTTTGTGCCATGACGTGGCCGCTCAAGCCCTGGCTGCCCAGTGTTTGCAGCAGCGCTGGCAGATCGCCAATGAAGGGCTGCTGGTGCGGAAGGATGGTGAGCCGGCTGACCTGATCGTGCCAGTCTGCGGTGTAGGGAACGAGCTGCATCATGCTTGGGGCGCAGCGCTGCGCCGCTGGGTGGACCAGCCTTGCAGGTGTTGCTGGGCCAGCTCGCTCAGCGCGGTGATCCAGCCGGGCTGGTCGTTGAGGCAGGGAATGTAGTCAAAGCGCTGGCCACCGGCGTGGACAAAGGCTTCGCGCACTTCCTGGTTGATTTCTTCCAGCGTTTCCAGGCAGTCGGCGGCAAAGCCCGGGCACATGATTTGTACGTGCTTGACACCTTGCTTAGCCAGCGCAATCAGGCTGGGTTCGGTGTACGGCTCCAACCATTTGGCCTTGCCAAAGCGCGACTGGAAGGTGACCAGGTATTCGCTCTCTTGCAAGCCCAGCTCGGCGGCCAGCAAGCGGGCGGTGGCGCGCGATTGGCGCTCGTACGGATCGCCCAGGCGCACATTGCGCTCGGGAATGCCGTGGAAGCTGAGCACCAGCTTTTCGGCACGGCCATCGCTTTGCCATTGTTTGCGCACCGAGGCAGCCAGCGCGGCGATGTAGCCCGGGTGATCGTGGTAATCGCCGACAAAACGCAGCTCGGGAATGGCGCGCACGTCCTGGGTCCAGGCATTGACGGCATCGATCACGCTGGCCGTGGTGGTGGCCGAGTACTGCGGGTACAGCGGCAGCACCAGCACTCGGTCTACGCCCTCGGCCTTGAAAGCATCGAGCTGGCTGGCAATGGACGGCGTGCCGTAACGCATGGCCGGCCGCACCAGCACCTGGTGGCCGGCTTCACCGAGCCAGCCGCGCAGGAGCTTGGCTTGTTTGGTGGTCCACACCAGCAGCGGCGATCCCTCGGGCGTCCACACCGTCTGGTACTTGGCGGCCGATTTGGCGGGCCGCGTGCGCAAGATGATGCCGTGCAGCAGCGGCTTCCAGACCAGTGGCGGAATCTCCACCACGCGCTGGTCGCTCAGAAATTCGGCCAGGTAGCGGCGCGTGGCGGCGGTGGTGGGCGCGTCGGGGGTGCCCAGGTTGCACAGCAAAATGCCGGTGCGGATGGGGCCGGGAGAAGTCTGCGGTTCGGGGCGAAAGCGTGGAGCCATGGCAGGGATTGTCGCAGTTTGGCCTTGCCGGCACCGGCTTCACGGGCAAAATGCCGGCCATGCTAGACATCTCCCGAATCCGCGCCATCAGCCTCGACCTGGACGATACCTTGTGGCCCGTGCTGCCCACTTTGAAGGCGGCCGAGGCCGCGCAGCACGCTTTTTTGAGCGAGCACGCGCCATCTACGGCGGCCTTGCTGCAGGACAAAGCAGCGGCCAGCACCATCCGCTTGTCGGTGCGCACCGATTTTGCGCACATGGCGCATGACATGACGCATTTCCGCCAGGAGTTCATCCGCCGTGCGCTGGCGCATGCAGGTGATTCGCTTGAGCTGGTGGAGCCCACCTTTGCCCGGTTCTATGCGGCGCGCAACCAGGTGAGCTGGTTTGCCGAGGTGGAAGACGCGCTGGTGTGGCTCTCGGCCCGCTACCCTTTGGTAGCAGTGTCCAACGGCAATGCGCGGCTGGACCTGGTGGGTTTGTCGCCCTGGTTCAAGGCGGCGGCCAGCGCGCACGAGGTGGGCGCTGCCAAGCCCGATGCGCGCATCTTCCAGGCCGCAGCCCAGGCCCTGGATGTGCCGCTCCATGCCTTCTTGCATGTGGGCGATGACGCCGCTTTGGATGTGCAAGGCGCACTGGCCTGCGGCATGCAAACCGCCTGGGTACAGCGCCAAGAGTTGGAGCACCACCAGACTGCCGCCGAAGCCGCACATTTGCAGTGGCCGCTGGCCAGTGCCGCGCCGCAGGCGATGGTGCGCGATCTGGCTGAGCTGTGCCAGCTGCTGGGCCGCTGAATCGAGCTGCTAAATCGGACCATTCAGCGCAGCGCGTGAGCGGCAGCAATGCCGCTGCGCACCGCGCCTTCCAAGGTGGCGGGGTAAGGCCCGTCAATATAGTCGCCGCAAGCCACCAGGCCGGGCGCAATGGCCAACTCGGGCCGCAACAGGCCGGGCGTGCAGGCGAAGGTGGCGCGCTTTTCCACCACGGTTTGCAGGGCTTGCAGATCCAGCCCCAACTGCGCTTTGGCCTGGGCGATCACATGCTGCTCAATCTCGGCGCGGCTGCCCACGCTGGTGCTGATGACAAAGGCCAACAAACCTGCCGGGCCGCCCAGTTGGCCGCGGTCAAAGACAAACTGCGCAGGCTGCTCCGCACTGTTGTGCAAAGCCAGCATGGGCGCAGGCAAGAGGCGAGCCGGGCCGCAGCCCGGGCCTTGCCAGGCGTAGACGGTGGCAATGGCCGTGTGCTGCAGCGCTTGCGCGCACTGCGCCCATTCTTGCGCCTGCGGCAGGGCGGCGGCTACCAGGCGAGCGCTTTCCCAAGCGGGCGTTGCCAGCACTACCGCATCGAACGGAATGCCTTGTACCTGCCAGCCTTGAGGCGTTTGCGCGATCTGCTGCACGCGTCGGCTGCTGTAACTGTTGTGGCCGCGGGCAGCCAGCCATTCCACGGCAGTGCCAGGGAAGAGGCTGCCAAGATCGATCTGCGGCAGCCAGAATTGCGAGCCTTTGGCCACAGCAAACAGGCTGTCTTGCAACACGCGCAAAAACACCTGGCCGCTGGCCTGCTCAATGGGTGTGTTGAGTGCCGAGATGCACAGCGGATCAAAAAACTCGGCCAGCAAGCGCTGCGGCAAGCCATGGCACAAATCGGCCACCGTGGTTTGCGGCGCGCAGCGAAAGCCCTGGCGCCGCCAGCGGGCGCTGCGCAGCAAAAGCTGGCTGCGCTCGGCCAGCGACCAGCCCCGCGCGCTGGCAATGCCCCACAGCGCATCCCAGGGCGTGGGCCAATCGGGGAACTGGATGCCGGAGCCGTCGGGGTAGCGCATGCTCAGCGGCATTTGTGCAAAAGCCGCTTCGGCGTTGACGCCCACGCGCTCCATCAGCGCGCGGCAGGCGGTGTAGGCGCCAATCAGAATGTGCTGGCCGTTGTCCGCGCTCACCTGCTGGCCGTTGGGTAACTGCAGTGCCATGCCGCGGGCGCGCCCGCCCCAGTGGCTGGCGGCCTCGTACACCGTCACTTTGTGGGCGGTGGTAGACGCCAGCTCCACCGCTGCGGCCATGCCGGCCCAGCCGCCGCCAATGACGGCGATGCGTTGGCTTGCCATGCCCGTTTACATGCGCCCCAGCGCTTGCATGCGCCAGGCCAGCCAGAGCTTGCGCAGCGGCGTGAGGCTGATGCGCTGGTGCAGCACCTGGAACTGGTCGCTCTCGATCTCGCGCAACAAGGTGCGGTAGATGCTGGCCATCATCAGGCCGGGCTTTTGGGCGCGCAGATCTTGCGGCGGCAGCAGGGCCAGCGCTTCGTCGTACAAACGGTGGGCGCGCTCGGCCTGGAACTTCATGAGCGCGGCAAAGCGGTCGGAGTATTTGCGGTTGAGGATTTCATGCGCTTTCACATCGAACTGCTGCAACTCGTTGACCGGCAGATAGATGCGGCCGCGCATGGCGTCTTCGCCCACGTCGCGGATGATATTGGTCAGCTGAAAAGCCAAGCCCAGCTTGTGCGCGTACTGCGTGGTCTGCTCGCTGCTCTGGCCAAAAATGCGCGCTGCCACTTCGCCCACCACGCCTGCCACCAGGTGGCAGTAGCGCTGCAGGCCGGCAAAATCGAGGTAACGGGTTTGCTCCAGATCCATCTGGCAGCCTTCCACCACCGCCAGCAAATGCTCGGCGCGGATACCAAAGGCCTGCGCGTGCGGCATCAGCGCCTGCATCACCGGGTGGCTGGGCTGGCCGGCAAAGCTCTTGCGCACCTCGCCCTGCCACCAGGCCAGCTTGGTGGCGGCCACGCCGGGGTCGCTCACCTCGTCGACCACATCGTCCACCTCACGGCAAAAGGCGTAGAAGGCGGTAATGGCCGCCCGCCGGTCCTTGGGCAGGAAGAGAAAGGCGTAGTAAAAGCTGCTGCCCGAGGCGGCGGCCTTGTCTTGTACGTACTGCTGGGGCGTGGTCATAGGGGGCGTATTGTCCCATGGGCTGGCGGCTTGGCGTGCAAGCGGGCGATGGCAGGGTGAGATGCGCGGTGTTGCACTGTTTCGGTGCAGGTGCAACGGCAAACGCTTACAAAACCGGGTTTTTACTGTGGCGAGTAATTTTGTTGACATTGTCTGGAAGGTGTCAGCTTCGTGTCAGGCAAAATCGCAATTTCTGTAGGAAAAACAACTAATTAAGTTGTTGTATTTCCTTATAGGCCCAGTAGAATAGCGCGAAGAAATGTTGGTTTCTTGTTCCAGATTAAGTTTCGTGCGCAATAGAAAACGTAAATCAACATCATTATATGCATATAATTCAACTCTCCAAGGAGGGGGAAGAGGAGAGCACATCTGCCTCATGAGGGTGAGTCAAAGCAGATGCTGCCGGTGTTGGATCTACCAACACTGTTACGTGGTAATCAGCTGCAAGCGGTGTGATTGATGCACAGTTTGCAGCTGATTTTTTGCCTCAAATATATGAAGAAGGGCTGGCAGCCATTGCGGCGGCCAGCCCATTTTTCTGCTCCCAGGCGCATGGCGGGGCTGGCAACAAGCAAGGCTGGCTGCTGCCACAAAGTCGTCTCTGTGCTCATAATTCGCCCATGCGCATACTCTTGGTAGAAGACGATCACATGATTGGCGAAGTGGTGCTGGACGCACTGCGCGCCGAACACTGGGCGGTAGATTGGGTCAAAGACGGGGCCATGGCGCAAACGGCGCTGGCCACCGGCGAATACGATCTCGTGCTGCTCGACCTGGGCCTGCCCCAGGTGGACGGCCTGCAGGTGCTGCGCGAGATGCGCAGCCGCAAACAGCGCACGCCGGTGCTGGTTGCCACAGCGCGCGACGCCATCGCCGAGCGCGTGGCCGGTCTGGACGCCGGTGCGGACGACTACATCATCAAACCCTACGATCTCGACGAGCTGCTGGCGCGCATTCGCGCCCTCTTGCGCCGCGCCAGTGGCCGGGCCGAGCCGGAATACGTTTGGGGCGCCGTGCGCATCGTGCCTGCCACCCGCGAGGCTTTTGTCGACGGCAAACCGGTCAGCCTCTCGGCCCGCGAATGGGCCGTGCTGGAGCCGCTGCTGGCGCGCCCGGGTAGGGTGTTGTCGCGTGCGCAGCTCGAAGAAAAGCTCTATTCCTGGCGCGACGACGTCAGCAGCAATGCGGTGGAGGTGTATATCCACGGCGTGCGCAAAAAGCTGGGCGCCGAGCTGATCCAGAACGTGCGCGGCCTGGGCTATCTGGTGCCTGCGGAGAACGCAGAGTGAACAGCGCCGGCCAGGCCGATGCGCAGCGCACCAGCGGCAAAAGCTTCTCGCTGCGTGCCCGCCTGAGTTGGGCATTGCTGGCCGTAGTGGCTGTGGCCGCTTGCGTGCAAGCGTTCAGTATCTACCGTACCGCGAGCGCCGAGACTGAGGCTTTGTTTGACGGCCAGATGCAGCGCATTGCACTGGCCTTATCCGCCGGCCTAGCGTCAGAAGTGGCGTCAGACGCGCTGAGCGATCCGCAAGGCCGGGCGCAAGACATGATCGTGCAGATCTGGCGCGCCGACGGCATCATGCTCTACCGCTCCAGCAACGCCCGCTTGCTGCCGCAAGTGGCAGTGCTGGGTTTCAGCGATGCGCGAGCGCAGGGCACGGCTTTTCGCATCTATGCCTTGCAAACGCCCACGCAGGTGATTCAGGTGGCGCAAGAAATGGCATCGCGCCGCCAAATGGCTGGCGACGTGGCGCTGCGCTCCATCGCGCCAGTGCTGTTGCTGGCGCCACTGATCATGCTGGTGGTGTGGTGGGTAGTGGCGCGCACACTGGCGCCGCTGCAGCGCACGCGTGAGCAACTGGCAGCCCGCAAGGCGGATGATTTGTCGCCGCTGCCCGAGGGTGATCTGCCACAGGAAGTGCAGCCGCTGGTGCAAGAGATGAACTTGCTGCTGGCGCGTCTGCAAGCCGCGTTTGATGCTTTGCAGCGCTTTGTCGGCGATGCCGCCCACGAGCTGCGCACGCCGCTGGCCGCTTTGCGTCTGCAAGTGCAAAGCCTGGCGCGCGCACCGGACGATGCGGCTCGCCGCGTTGCCAGCGAGCGCGTTACCGCTGGCATCGACCGCGCCACGCGCATGGTCGAGCAGCTCCTGTCGCTGGCCCGCCAAGAGGCCGGCCAAATGCAGGCCGCGCCACCGCAGCCAGTCGACATGGCGCAACTGTGCCAGCGCAGCGTGGAAGAGCTGCAGCCCCTCGCGCAGCAAGCGGGCCTGCAACTGCTGTGTACTACTGACCCGGCCGCCCCCCAGGTTATTGGTCAGCCCGATGCGCTGGCGCTGCTACTGCGCAATCTGCTGGAAAATGCTCTGCGCTACACGCCCACCGGCGGCCAAGTGCAATGCACTTGGGGTGCCGACGGCGCGGCCGTACTGAGTGTGGAAGACAGCGGCCCCGGCATCGCCGCCGAAGAGCGCGAACGCGTGCTGGACCGCTTCTACCGCGTGCCCGGCACCAGCGCTCACGGCAGCGGTTTGGGCCTGGCCATCGTGGCCGCTGTAGCACGCCAGCACCAGGCGCGCCTGCTGCTGGATGAATCGCCGCAACTGGGCGGCTTGCGGGTGCAGGTGGTGTTCTGATCCGCTGCTGCGCTGAACAGCGCAAAAGTGGGTGGTCGCAAGCTGCTGCTGGTGGTGGGATTCGCCACGAGAATCGTTCCATTCAATCTGCGAACCTCTAGGGTTTGCAGGGATTCGGCTTATCGGCTGCTCGCGGATAAAGGGAGGACATAAGAACCATCAGGAGACCCTCATGATCCACCGCGTTGCAGTGCTTGCCCTGGCTCTGGGCTGTGTTTGGGGCAGCATAGCCTCAGCTCAACCCAAGTCTTTTCCCAACCAGCCCATCAAGCTGGTGGTAGGTTACTCGCCGGGAGGCTCGGTCGATATCGTGGCCCGCAAGTACGGGCAAAAGCTCTCCGAGCTGCTGGGCCAAAGCGTGGTGGTGGAAAACAAGGCCGGGGCGAGCGGTACTGTGGCGGCCAGCTTTGTCAAAAACGCCGCGCCCAATGGCTACACGCTGTACTTCGTTGCCAGCCCGACGATCAGCATCACGCCGGCTGTCACGGCCACCAGTTTTGATCCCATCAAGGATTTTTCGCCGATAGGCTCGGTGGTCAAATACACCAACGTGCTGCTGGTGGGGCAGCAGTCGCCTTACAAGACGCTGCAGCAACTGGTGGATTTTGGCAAAGCCAACCCTGGGCAGCTGACTTATGCATCTGCCGGCAATGGCTCATCGAACCATCTCTCGGGTGTGCTACTGGGCAAATACGCGGGCTTGTCGATGACGCATGTGCCCTTCAAGGGCAACGCTCCGGCAATGGCGGAGCTGATGGCAAACCGGGTCGCAATTCTCTTCGATCTGAACACGACGGCAGTTGCGCAAGTGCAAAGCGGCAGCGTGCGGGCGCTGGCGCTGACATCGCCCACGCGCAACAAGAAGCTGCCAGATACACCGACGATGGTGGAGGCCGGCTACCCGGATTTCAATTTTGAAGGCTGGATCGGATTGCTGGCGCCGGCACAAACGCCACCGGACGTAGTGGATGCGCTCGCGCAAGCCAACCAAAAAATTGTGGCGGATGCCAGCTTTGTGGCTGACATGGAGAACTCTGGCTACGACCTGGATCCGGTCTCCGTTGCTGAGCTGAAAAAACGGATTGCCTACGACTACGAATTCTTCAAAAAGCTGGCGCCCGATGTACAGGCCAGCCAGTAAACAGACCCAAGACTTCCAACGCGATTCAAACCATGTCCATAACCAACGTCGGCGATCTGGTCGCCCGCTTTCTGCACGCTATCGATACGGAGCTGATTTTCGGCATTATCTCGGTGCACAACATTCCGATCATGGACGGTATAGCACGCCAAGGCGGCATGCGCGTGGTGATGACACGCGGCGAAATGGGCGCTGCCCATATGGCCGACGGCTATGCACGCCGCAGCGGCAAGCTGGGCGTGCTGGTTTCAAGTACGGGGCCGGGAGCTGCCAACACGGTTTCCGGTTTGCTGGAGGCGTCGTTCGCCTCCACGCCGTTGCTGCACATCACCGGGCAGGTGCCTCGCCAATTCTTGGGCCGCGACACCGGCGCTACGCACAATGTGCGCGATCAACTTGGCATGCTGCAAAGCGTGTGCAAGGCCAGTTACCGGATTGAGCGTGCGGAAGATGCCGCCCGTATTCTGCAAATGGCCGCCACGCAAGCACTGACGCCGCCCATGGGGCCGGTGAGCGTGGAAATCCCCATCGATGTACAAAAGCTCCCGGTTGCCATTCCTGCATGGCAAAGCTCGCCACTGGCCCTGCCGGAGCCCGTGCGCGCCAGCGATAAAGCCATTGACGAGCTGGCCCGACGGGTGCGCCAGGCCAAGCGCCCCATGCTGTGGGTGGGGCGTGGTGCCTTGGCCTGCAGCAAGCCTTTGCAGCAGTTGCTGGACATGGGCTTTGGCATGGTGTCGAGCTGGGCGGGGCGGGGCATCGTCCCCGAAGACCATCCGCAAAACCTCGGCGGTCTCAACGGCACAGGCGCGCCCGAGGTGGTCGACTTCTACCAGACAGTGGATCTGATGCTGGTTGTCGGTTCCCGGTTGCGTGGGCAGGAAACGGTTGACCAGAGTTTGGCCTTGCCAGCGCGCCGGGTGCAGATCGATATCGACACCGCAGCGCATGGCCGTGCTTACGATTGCGAGTACTTCGTTCATGGCGATGCACAAGATGTGCTGGAGCGGCTGGTGGCTTGCTTGGGCGATGGCTACCAGGCAGAACCTCACTACCATGAGCAGTTCGCCAGCATGAAGCGCCAGGCGCGTCAGTCGTTTGCCAAAACGCTGGGGCCCTACGAGCACTTCGCCGAACAACTGCGCAAGCAACTGCCCAGAAATGCAGTCTGGGCGCGGGATATCACCGTAGCCAATTCGACCTGGGGTAATCGCCTGTTCGAAATCTATGGCCCACGCGATGCCATGCACCCGGTAGGCGCTGGCATCGGCCAAGGCTTGCCTTTGGGCATAGGCGCAGCGTTTGCCGCCCAGAGTGCCAAGACTGTGGTGTTGAGTGGCGATGCCGGTTTTGTGATGAATGTGTGTGAGCTGTGGACAGCCATGCAGGAAAAACTCGACATGCTGTGCATCGTGATGAACGACGCGGGCTACGGCGTGATCAAACACATGCAGGATGCGAACTTTGGCGGGCGCAGGGTCTATGGCGATCTGGCACCACCCGACTTTCAATCGCTGGCGCAATCGGCCGGCATGGCCTATGCCAAGGTGGCGCTGGCTGATGACTTGGCACCCACCGTGGCGCAGTTTGCCAATATGCCGGGGCTTGCGCTGGTGGAGGTAGACATGCTGGCCATTGGTGAAGCACCTGCCTATTTTCCGTATCGCAAGTCTTGAACGGCCACTTGGAATGCCAACACCGGTAATGCCAACTGGCAGTCGCAGCAGCCAGCCATTCCATCATCCACCTAAGCCTCGCCTAAGCAAGTTCTAAGCCTCCTCTAAGTCTTGCTCTTCACACTGTGCGCATTGACAAAACATGCGTTAGAGGAGTGCAAGATGAACGGTTCTGCTTTCCAACTGGGTTCCAAAAAACTGGTGGCGGCCTTGCTGGCTGCTGGTGTGTTGGGTGGTGTAGGCGCGACGGCGGTGCAGCACCTGCAAAAGAATGCGCAGGCGCAAGTGCCTGCGGTAGTGGCGCAAGCAGCGCCCAGCGCGGTGGCGCCAGCGGCGGTGGCTTTGCCCAATTTCAGCTCCATCACGGCGCAGGCAGGGCCTGCGGTGGTGAATATCAGCGTGCGAGGCACGCGCACGGTTGGCAATGACGATGGGGACGATGATGCGGATGCAGCGCCCTCGGCCAACCGCGGCTCGCAGATGGATCCGGACGATCCCATGCTGCAGTTCTTCAAGCAGTTTGGTTTGCCCATGCCGCAACAGGGCCAGCGTGGCTTTGGCCGGCAGATGCCGCAAGAGGTGCCGATGGCGGGCGAGGGCTCGGGCTTTATCGTCAGCGCCGATGGCACGATTTTGACCAATGCCCACGTTGTCAAAGGCGCCAAGACGGTGACCGTCAAGCTGACGGATCGGCGCGAGTTCAAGGCCAAGGTGCTGGGCTCGGATGCCAAGACCGATATTGCCGTGCTCAAGATCGATGCCAAGGATTTGCCGGTGGCCAAGCTGGGCGATTCCAAGGCCGTGCAGCAAGGCGAATGGGTGCTGGCGATTGGTTCGCCGTTTGGCTTTGACAACTCGGTGACGGCCGGCGTGGTCAGCGCCAAAGGCCGCGCTTTGCCCGACGACAGCGCCGTGCCTTTTATCCAGACCGATGTGGCGGTGAACCCCGGTAACTCCGGCGGCCCGCTGCTCAATACGCGCGGCGAGGTGGTGGGCATCAACTCGCAGATCTACAGCCGAAGCGGTGGTTACCAAGGTCTATCATTTGCGATCCCGATTGACCTGGCGGTGAATATCAAGGACCAGATCGTCGCCCACGGCAAGGTGGAGCATGCGCGTCTGGGCGTGGTGATCCAGGAGGTGAACCAGGCGTTTGCCGATTCCTTCAAACTGCCCAAGCCCGAAGGTGCGCTGGTAGCCAGTGTGGAAAAAGGCGGCCCTGCTGACAAGGCTGGCCTGCAGCCCGGTGACGTGATCACCAGCTACAACGGCCAGGCTATTGTGTCGTCGAACGATCTGCCCGCCGCCATTGCCACGGCACGCCCGGGTGCAAATGCGGATTTGCAGGTGTGGCGCCAAGGCAAGCCGACCAGCGTGCAAGCCACTTTGGGGGGCAACACCAGCAAAGATGTGAAGCAGGCCGCCAACGAGCAAGTGGGTAAAGGCAAGCTGGGCCTGGCGCTGCGCGAGCTGACGCCGCAAGAGAAGCAAGGCAGCGGCGCCCAGAACGGCTTGGTGGTGGAGCGCGCCGCCGGCCCGGCCGCCATGGCGGGCGTGCAGCCTGGCGATGTGGTGCTGTCGGTCAACGGCGTGCCCGTCAGCGGTATCGACGCCCTACGCCAACAAGTGGCGCAGTCTGACAAGTCGGTGGCCTTGCTGATTGAGCGCAATGGGCAGAAAATTTTCGTCCCGGTGCAGCTGGGCTGATCGATGGCAGACAGCCCGGCCAGGCCTGGCGGGCGGCAGACTTGCACCGCCCGGTTGCCTCTACACTCTCCTCGGGGGTTTTAGCCCTCCTTGGGCCGAATCCGTATGGGTTCGGCCTTTTTTCGGTCTGCCTTGTTCGCAGTCGCCGGTTGCTCACATCCCCAGCGTGCGCCAGAGCATCAGCGGTACGTCGGCCTTGCCTACGGTTTTGCGCTCCCACAGGCTGCGGCCTTGCAGGGCTTGCACTTTGTCCAGAATGCGCAGGCCGCCTTGCACCACCAGGCGCAGCTCCCAGCCTGCGCGGCCGGGGATGCTGTGGACCAGCGGTGCGCCTTGCAGCATGAGCTGGCGTGCCCAGACAGCCTGCTGCATGACGAGCTGGCGCAGCGCGGGCGAATCCTGGCGCTGTTGCATGGCCGTCAAACTGATGCCGGCAGCTGCGCGGTCGGCGTCGGTCAGGTAGTAGCGGCCGCGTGGAATGTCCACGCTCAGGTCTTGCCAGAAGTTGATCAGCTGCAGCGCGCTGCAGATGGCGTCGCTTTGGGTGAGCGATGTCGCGTCGTTCACGCCATATAAATGCAGCAGCAGGCGGCCCACCGGGTTGGCAGAGCGGCGGCAGTAGTCGAGCAGCTCGGCGCAGTCGGCATAGGTAGCGGCTTGCTCGGTTTTGGCTATGTCCTGCATGAAGGCGCTGAGCAGATCGTCGAGCAGCGGTACCGGCAATTGCCATTGCGCAATGCTGGCTTGCAGTGGCGCGAACACGGTTTGCCAGCGCGCAGCCGGTGCTGCGCCGGTGGCAATGCGCGCTAACTCGTCGCGGTAGGCCTGCAGCTCGGCAATGCGTTCGCTGGCGCTGGCCTCGCCTTCGTCGGCTATGTCGTCAGCGGTGCGGGCAAAGTGGTAGATGGCGGCAATGGGCGGGCGCAGGCGCGGCGGGCACAGCCACGAGGCGACCGGAAAGTTCTCGTAATGGGTAACGGCGGGCGCAGTGGCGGATGCAGTTGCGGGCGCGGGAGCGGATGTGGGAGCAGGGCGGTTCACAGCGGCGATGCTAGCGCATCCACAACCCCGAAGGCGCCCTGGGCACCGATTGACAGCAACCGGGCTTGTCTCTAAATTAGTGACCCGTTGGTCATTAGTGACCCGGCTCCGGTGGTTTTTGCGGTGGGCGCACAAGCATTCCGGGGCTTTTTCGATAGCTATCCATGTCTTATCCCCTTTTCACGGCAGCGCGTACTGGCGCTGTCGGGCTGGCGCTGTGTCTGCTGGCCGCCTGCTCGCGCCAGGAGGCGCCGCCTGAGCCGGTGCGTGCCGTCAAGTTGCAAACCGTGGGCGCCGCGCCGCTGGTGGCCAAGGCCGAGTTTGCTGGCGATATTCGGGCGCGCACCGAGGCGCAACTGGGTTTCCGCGTAGCGGGCAAGGTGCTCAGCCGCAACGTCGAGCTGGGCCAGACCGTCAAGCCCGGCCAGTTGCTGGCCCAGCTCGATGGCGCTGATTACGCTTTGGCCGCGCAGGGCGCCCAGGCGCAGGTGCAGGCGGCTACTACCCAGCGCGATCTGGCGGCGGCCAATTACCACCGCTTCAAAGAGCTGCGCGACAAAAACTTCATCAGCGCCGCCGAGATGGAGCGTCATGCGGCATCGCTCAAATCGGCCCAGGCCCAGTTGGACCAGGCCAAGGCCAACGCGGCGGCCCAGGGCAATCAGACGGCTTACACGCGCCTGGTGGCCGATGTGGCCGGCGTGGTGACTGCAGTCAACGTAGAGCCCGGCCAAGTGGTAGCTGCCGGTGCGCCCGTGTTGCGCATTGCCAAGGATGGCGCGCGCGACGCCGTGTTTGCCGTGCCCGAAGACCGCATTGCGCAGACCAAGACTGGCCAGCCGGTGCAGCTCAAGGTGTGGCCCGACGAGGAACTGCTCACTGCCCATATTCGCGAAGTGGCGGCCAGCGCTGATGCGGCCACGCGCACTTACCAGGTCAAGGCCACATTGGACGCGGCCGACCCCGAGCGCTTGCCCAAGCTGGGCGCCACGGTGACGGTGATTCCACAAGGCTTGCAAGGCGATGCCAGCCCGGCGGCGCAGGCCATCAAGCTGCCTTTGGCGGCGCTGTGGGAGAAGGCTGGCAAAAGCCAGGTATGGGTGTTTGACGCCGCCAGCTCCAGCGTGCAGCCGCAGGCAGTGGGTGTGGCGCGCATTGATGGCAACGAGGCGGTAATCCAAAGCGGCTTGAAGGCTGGCCAGCAAGTGGTGATTGCAGGCGTGCATGTGCTGAGCGCCGGGCAGAAGGTGACGGTTTTCCAGTCCAAGTACGACAAGACGCAAGACCCGCAGGCAGCGGCTGCGGGCAATTCGGTGGTGGCGGGCGATGCGGCAGCGGCCGCCGCCAAGCCTTGAGAGGGCGGTATGCAAGATCGGGCAACGCCTTCTACACCTTCGTCTTCCGAGCCTGCTACGGGTTCTGAAGCTTCGCCTGCCAATACGGCCCCGGCTGAAAAGCACTGGGTCAGCAAGGGTTTCAATCTTTCGCGCTGGGCTTTGCAGCATGTGCCGCTGACGCGCTATTTGCTGATCGTGCTGCTGGTGCTGGGCCTGGGCGCGTATTTCCAGTTGGGCCAGGACGAGGACCCGCCTTTCACCTTCCGCGCCATGGTGGTGTCGGCCTACTGGCCGGGCGCCACGGCGCAGCAGATTGCCGAGCAGGTGACCGACAAGCTCGAGCGCACTTTGCAAGACGTGCCGGGCGCCGACAAGATAGTCAGCTACTCCAAGCCGGGCGAGACGCTGATCATTCTGAATCTGCGCGAGGACACCAAGCCCGCCGAGGTGCCGCAGACCTGGCTGACGGTGCGCAAAAAGATCGGCGACATGCGCGCCACCCTGCCGCAAGGCGTGCTGGGGCCGTTCTTCAACGACGATTTCGGCGATGTGTACGGCGTGATCTACGCTTTGCAGGGCGAAGGCTACAGCTACGCCGAGCTCAAGGAATACGCCGACAGCGTGCGCCAGAGTCTGTTGCGCGTGAAAGACGTGGCCAAGGTGGAGCTGTTCGGTGTGCAGGATGAAAAGCTGTTCATCGAGATTTCACGCAGCAAACTGGCCCAGCTCGGGCTGGACATGAACCAGGTGATCGGCCAGCTCGGCCAGCAAAACGCGGTGCAAAGCGGTGGCGAAGTGCAAGCCGCTGCCGACCGCGTGCAGGTGGAGGTGAGTGGCGAGTTCACGCGGCTGGAAGATGTGAAGGCTATGCCGATTCGCGGCCCGGCTGGCGCGCAGCTCAAGCTGGGCGATATTGCCAACATTTACCGCAGCTATATCGACCCGGCCAAGACCAAGGTGCACTACCAGGGTCAGCCCACGGTGGCGCTGGGTATTTCCATGCGCAAGGGCGGCGACGTGATTGCGCTGGGCAAGAACCTGCACGCAGCCAGCGCCAAGATTGCGCAAACCCTGCCCGCCGGCATGACGCTGGCCAATGTGCAAGACCAGCCCAAGGCGGTGTCCACCTCG
This sequence comes from Comamonas trifloxystrobinivorans, assembly GCF_043359985.1. Taxonomy (NCBI): domain Bacteria; kingdom Pseudomonadati; phylum Pseudomonadota; class Betaproteobacteria; order Burkholderiales; family Comamonadaceae; genus Comamonas; species Comamonas trifloxystrobinivorans. The sequence goes on along the minus strand of NZ_JBHZGV010000008.1, from coordinate 15,070 downwards.
GTCAACGAGTTTGTGCACACGCTGATCGAGGCGGTGGTGATTGTGCTGGCTGTGAGCTTTCTCAGCCTGGGCCTGCACATCCGCAAAGGGCCGGAAGCGCTGTGGCGCCGCATCAGCGTGGACCCGCGCCCCGGCCTGGTGGTGGGCATCACGATTCCGCTGGTGCTGGCGGCCACTTTTCTGGCCATGTGGTACTGGAATATCGGCTTGCACAAGGTGTCGCTCGGCTCGCTGATCATTGCGCTGGGCCTGTTGGTGGACGACGCGATCATTGCCGTCGAGATGATGGTGCGCAAGCTCGAAGAGGGCTACGACAAGCTCAGCGCAGCGTCGGCGGCGTACGACATCACCTCCAAACCGATGCTGACCGGCACCCTGATCACGGCAGCCGGCTTCATGCCCATCGGTATCGCCAAATCGACCACCGGCGAGTACACGTTTGCGATTTTTGCGGTGACGGTGATTGCGCTGGTCATCAGCTGGGTGGCTTCGGTGTACTTTGTGCCATATCTGGGCACGGTGCTGCTGAAAAAGCCCAAGCATGCAGCCGGTGCCGACGGCGCGGTGCACCACGAGCTGTTCGATACGCCGTTCTACAACGCCTTCCGCCGCACGGTGGCTTGGTGCGTGGTGCACCGCTGGCTCACCATCGGCATCACGATTGCGGTGTTTGTGCTCGGCCTGTTTGGCATGACCAAGGTGCAGCAGCAGTTCTTCCCTGATTCCAACCGCACCGAAATTTTGATGGACGTGTGGCTGCCCGAAGGCGCAAGCATGGCCGCGAACGAAGAGGTGACGCGCCGCATCGAAGCCCGCATGCAAGCGCAAGAGGGCATGGAATCGGTCACCTCGTGGATAGGCTCGGGCGTGCCGCGCTTTTACCTGCCGCTGGACCAGATCTTCCCGCAGACCAATGTGTCGCAGCTGATTTTGCTGCCCAGCAACCTGGCCGAGCGTGATCGTTTGATGAAGCAGCTGCCCGGCTTGCTGGCGCAGGAGTTTCCCGAGGTGCGTGCCCGCGTCAAACTGCTGCCCAGCGGGCCGCCCGTGCCTTACCCGGTGCAGTTCCGCGTGATGGGGCAAGACCCGGTGCTGCTGCGCCAACTGGCCAACGAGGTGAGGGCGCAGCTGGAGGCATCGCCCGACATGCGCGGTGTGAACGACAACTGGAACGAATCCATCAAGGTGCTGCGCCTGGAGGTAGACCAGAGCAAGGCGCGGGCGCTGGGCGTGAGCAACCAGGACATCGCCCAGGCCACGCGCACCCAATTGGCCGGCAACACCATTGGCCAGTACCGCGAAGGCGACAAGCTGATCGACATGGTCTTGCGCCAGCCTGTGGACGAGCGCCAGGCGGTCACCGATGTGGGCAATGCCTACGTGGCTTCGAGCAGTGGGCGGGCCATACCGCTGTCGCAAATCGCCAAGCCCAGCTTTGTCTGGGAGCCGGGCATTCTGTGGCGCCAGGGGCGCGAGTACTCGATCACCGTGCAAGGCGATGTGGCGGCCGGCCTGCAGGGGCCGACGGTCACGCAGCGCCTGTGGCCGGCCTTGCAGCAGCTGCAGCAAGGCTGGGCGGCCAAGGGGCTGAACCAGTACCACATCGAAATCGCTGGCGCGGTGGAAGAAAGCGCCAAGGGCTCGGACTCCATTGCGGCGGGCATGCCGATCATGGTGTTCATCGTCTTCACCTTGCTGATGCTGCAATTGCACAGCTTCAGCCGCTCGGTGCTGGTCTACATCACCGGCTTTTTGGGCATCTCGGGCGTGACGGCGGCGCTGCTGCTGCTGAACCGGCCTTTCGGCTTTGTCGCCTTGCTGGGCGTGATTGCGCTCATGGGCATGATTCAGCGCAACTCGGTGATTCTGATCGACCAGATTGAGGCTAACCATGCTGCTGGCCTGTCTACTTTCGACGCCATCGTCGAAGCGGCCACGCACCGCCTGCGCCCGATCGCGCTGACTGCAGCCGCTGCCGTGCTGGCCATGATTCCGCTCTCGCGCAGCATCTTCTGGGGCCCGATGGCCGTGGCCATCATGGGCGGGCTGATCGTTGCCACGGTGCTGACCTTGCTGGCGCTGCCGGCCATGTACGCTGCCTGGTACCGGGTGAAAACCGAGCACAGCGGCGTGCCCTTGTCGGCCGCAGTTTGAGGTGCAGCATGCCGCTGCAGGTTGGCTACCGTTAGCGCGCATTTTGGCCAGTTTTGGCCAAAATGCCTTGCGCTTGCATGTAGAATTGTCGATTGACCTAAGACGGGATGGGCGGAGCAGTGCTCCAGCCCGGCCCGGCACCGCGCGGGTGGCGAAATTGGTAGACGCACCAGGTTTAGGTCCTGACGGTGGCAACACTGTGCGGGTTCGAGTCCCGCCCCGCGCACCACAAAATTGATAGCTGCCAGCGTATGCTGGTATTGCTGAAAACACTGATAAAGCCGAATTTCTTGAACGAAGTTCGGCTTTTTTCTTGGCCGGGTGGCGGCGGCAAAAGCTGGCGCCTGTGCGCCAAAGCCCGTGGAAAGCTGCGGGGAAAAGAGGCAGCTTTATATATAATGTTCGGTTTCGGTTAACGGCGCCGGGCCGATGAAGGCCCTGGTTTTTGCCGGTCATCGCAGATGGCTGGCGCCGCGATCGTTTGATTTATTGGGCGCGCTGGACTTGAGGCCAGCCGCCTGTCCAACGGGACCCCAGGTTGTCAACCGGTGCTTTTGTACTGTGGCCAGCAGGGTTCGTGCCTAACTAGGAATAACCATGGCAGTGAATGTTGAAACCCTTGAAAAGCTCGAGCGCAAAATTTCGCTGAGCTTGCCTCTCGCATCCGTGCAAACCGAAGTGGACAGCCGCTTGAAGCGCCTGGCCCGCACCGTGAAGATGGACGGTTTCCGTCCTGGCAAGGTGCCGATGAACGTGGTGGCACAGCGCTATGGCTATTCCGTGCAGTACGAAGTGCTGAACGAAAAGGTGGGCGAGGCTTTTGCCAAGGCTGCCAACGAAGCTGAACTGCGCGTGGCCGGCCAGCCCAAGATCACCGAGAAGGAAGGCGCTCCTGAGGGCGAACTGGCCTTCGACGCCGTGTTCGAAGTGTTCCCCGAAGTGAAGATTGGCGACTTGGCCTCGGCCGAAGTCGAAAAGCTGAACGCTGACGTGGACGACGCTGCCATCGACAAGACCATCGACATTCTGCGCAAGCAGCGTCGCACCTTCGCCCAGCGCCCTGCCGATGCAGCTGCTGTCGATGGCGACCGCGTGACTGTGGACTTCGAAGGCAAGATCGACGGCGAACCCTTCGCTGGCGGCAAGGCTGAAGCCTTCCAGTTCCTGATCGGCGAAGGCCAGATGCTCAAGGAATTCGAAGACGCCGTGCGTGGCATGAAGACCGGCGAATCCAAGACCTTCCCGCTGGCATTCCCTGAGGACTACCACGGCAAGGACGTGGCCGGCAAGACCGCCGACTTCCTGGTGACCGTGAACAAGGTCGAAGCCGCCAACCTGCCCGAAGTGACCGAAGCCTTTGCCAAGACCCTGGGCATTGCTGACGGCTCCGTCGAAGGACTGCGCGCCGACATCAAGAAGAACCTGGAGCGCGAAGTGAAGTTCCGCGTCCAGTCGCGCAACAAGCAAGCCGTGATGGAAGCCCTGGTTGGCAAGGCTGAGCTCGACCTGCCCAAGGCCAGCGTGGAAGCCGAAGTCGGCCGCCTGCTGGAAGGCGCCCGCGCTGAACTCAAGCAACGCGGCATCAAGGACGCTGACAAGGCTGAAATCCCTGCCGACGTGTTCCTGCCCCAAGCCGAGCGCCGCGTGCGCCTGGGTCTGGTGGTGGCCGAGCTGGTCAAGGCCAACAAGCTGGAAGCTACGCCTGAGCAAATCAAGGCCCACGTGGACGACCTGGCTTCGAGCTACGAAAAGCCCGAAGACGTGGTGCGCTGGTACTTTGGTGACCGCCAACGTCTGGCCGAAGTCGAGGCCGTGGTAATTGAAAACAATGTCACCGAGTTCGTGCTGGGCCAAGCCAAGGTCACGGACAAGAAGGTGTCGTTCGACGAGCTGATGGGCCAAGCCTAAAGGCTGGCCGCTGCTGCTGGCCCGTTGTTGGCTGGCAGCCGCAGGATCGACGGGGCTTGTGCTTTTGGGCACAGGCCCCATTTTCTTGGGGTACAGTTGGCGCTAGGCCGCAGCAGGCTGCAGGCACTGGGCTGGCTACCAACCTTTCTTCAACGGAGAAGTAATGAGCGCACAAGAGATGCAAAACTTGGGTCTGATCCCCATGGTGATCGAGCAATCGGGTCGCGGAGAGCGTTCGTTTGACATTTACTCGCGTCTGCTCAAGGACCGCGTGATCTTTCTGGTGGGCGAGGTCAACGACCAAAGCGCCAACCTCGTGGTCGCCCAGATGCTGTTCCTGGAAAGCGAAAACCCCGACAAGGACATTTCCTTCTACATCAACTCGCCCGGTGGCAGCGTGACGGCCGGCATGGCCATCTACGACACCATGCAGTTCATCAAGCCCCAGGTCTCGACCATGTGCCTGGGCTTTGCCGCCAGCATGGGTGCTTTCCTGCTGGCCGCTGGCGAGAAGGGCAAGCGCTACTCGCTGCCCAACTCCAAGATCATGATCCACCAGGTGCTGGGCGGCGCACGCGGCCAGGCGACCGATATCGAGATCCACGCCCGCGACATCATCCGCACCAAGGAGCAGATGAACCGCATCCTGGCCGAGCGCACCGGCCAGACCTACGAAAAGGTCAAGCACGACACCGAGCGTGACTATTTCATGACCGCCCCTGAGGCGCAGGAATACGGCCTGATCGACACCGTGGTCGAAAAGCGCCCCTGAGGCCTACGCCCCCCGGCGCACAATAACCCCACAAAGCGGCGCAAACCCTGCGGGTTGCGGCCGCTTTGTAGTTGGTTATCATTGGTTTCCATATAGATTCGAATTGAAGGCATTGCCCCCATGGCCGAGAAAAAAGGCTCATCCAGCGAAAAAACCCTGTACTGCTCGTTCTGCGGCAAAAGCCAGCATGAGGTCAAGAAACTCATCGCTGGCCCGTCCGTGTTCATTTGCGATGAATGCATCAACCTGTGCAACGACATCGTGCGAGACGAAGTGGCGGCGGAAGGCAAGGAGGGCGAGAAGGTCAAGGGCAACGATCTGCCCACGCCAGCCGACATCAAGTCCAATCTGGACAACTATGTGATCGGTCAGGACGCGGCCAAGCGCACGCTGGCGGTGGCGGTGTACAACCACTACAAGCGTCTGCTGCACAAAGACAAGGCGGGCAAAGACGAGGTGGAGCTGGCCAAGAGCAATATCTTGCTGATCGGCCCCACCGGCTCGGGCAAAACCTTGCTGGCCCAAACCCTGGCGCGCCAGCTGAATGTGCCCTTTGTGATGGCCGACGCCACCACGCTGACCGAAGCCGGCTACGTGGGTGAAGACGTCGAGAACATCGTGCAAAAGCTGCTGCAAAGCTGCAACTACGATGTGGAGCGCGCCCAGCGCGGCATCGTCTACATCGACGAAATCGACAAAATCACGCGCAAGGCCGACAACCCCTCGATCACCCGCGACGTTTCGGGTGAAGGCGTGCAGCAGGCGCTGCTCAAGCTGATCGAAGGCACGATGGCCTCGATCCCGCCCCAAGGTGGCCGCAAGCACCCGAACCAGGATTTTCTGCAGGTGGACACCACCAATATCCTGTTCATCTGCGGCGGCGCTTTTGCTGGCCTGGAGAAGGTGATTGAAAACCGCTCCGAGGCCTCGGGCATCGGCTTCAGCGCCACGGTCAAGAGCAAGCAGCAGCGCTCCATCTCGGAAGCTTTCCGTGACATCGAGCCCGAAGACCTGATCAAGTTCGGCATCATCCCTGAGCTCGTTGGCCGTCTGCCGGTGGTCACCGCGCTGGCCGAGCTGTCGGAAGACGCGCTGGTGCAAATCCTGACCCAGCCCAAAAACGCGCTGGTCAAGCAGTACAACAAGCTGCTCGGCATGGAAGGCGTTGAGCTGGAAGTGCGCCCGGATGCGCTCACCGCCATCGCCAAAAAGGCGCTGGCACGCAAAACTGGTGCCCGCGGCCTGCGCTCGATCCTGGAGCAATCGCTGATGACGACCATGTTCGACCTGCCCACCACCGACAATGTCGCCAAGGTGGTGGTGGAAGAAGCCACGATCAACGAAGGCAAGCCGCCGCTGCTCGTCTACCGCGAAGCAGCGAAAAAGGCTTAAAACCTCTACGTGGCAAGCGCTGGCAGCTATCAAAAAATAGTTGCCAGCGCTTGCTAATTTTTGCCCGTACGCGGGCGAGCAGGTGCAAGTGCCGGGCTGCATCTGCCCAGGGCCCGGGCTTTTCAGCAGCCAAGGCTTGAAAAATCACTTTTGCGAAGCATCTTCGTGAAAGTCTTTAAAGGATATTCATGTCCGAAACCCATACCCCAGCCAATTTCCCCTCGGAACTGCCCATGCTCCCGCTTCGGGATGTGGTGGTGTTCCCGCACATGGTGATCCCGCTGTTCGTCGGCCGCCCCAAGAGCATCAAGGCTCTGGAGATGGCCATGGAAGCGGATCGCAAAATCATGCTCGTCGCGCAGAAGACAGCCGCCAAGGACGATCCTTCGGTGGCTGACATGTTCGGCGTCGGCTGCGTCTCGACCATTCTGCAGATGCTCAAACTGCCCGACGGCACCGTCAAGGTGCTGGTCGAAGGCGTGCAGCGTGCCACGGTCAACCAGATCACCGAAGGCGAAGAGTACTTCACCGCCCAGGTCACGCCCATCGAGGCCGGTGACGCGGCCGACAAGGCCAGCGAGATCGAGGCCCTGCGCCGTGCGGTGATGCAGCAGTTTGACCAGTACGTCAAGCTCAACAAAAAAATCCCGTCCGAGATCCTCACCTCGATCGCCGGGCTTGAAGACGCCGGCCGCCTGGCCGACACCATTGCTGCACACCTGCCGCTCAAGCTCGAAAACAAGCAAGCGGTGCTGGAGCTGCAAAAGGTGCAAGAGCGCCTGGAAAACCTGTACGACCAGCTGGAGCGCGAAGTCGACATTCTCAATGTCGACAAGAAAATCCGTGGCCGCGTCAAAAAGCAGATGGAAAAGAGCCAGCGCGACTTCTATCTGAACGAGCAGGTCAAGGCCATCCAAAAAGAGCTGGGCGAAGGCGAAGATGGCGCTGATCTGGAAGAGCTGGAGAAGAAAATCCAGCTGGCCAAAATGCCGCAAGAGGCCCGCAAAAAGGCCGAGGCCGAGCTGAAAAAGCTCAAGCTCATGTCGCCCATGTCGGCCGAAGCCTCGGTGGTGCGCAACTTCCTCGAAACCCTGTGCAACCTGCCCTGGGCCAAGAAAACCAAGGTCAAGAAAGACCTGGTGGCCGCTGAAGAAGTGCTTAACTCCGACCACTACGGTCTGGAAAAGGTCAAGGACCGCATCCTCGAATACCTCGCGGTGCAGCAGCGCGTTGACAAGGTCAAGGCGCCCATCCTGTGCCTGGTAGGCCCTCCTGGCGTGGGTAAAACCTCGCTCGGCCAATCCATCGCCAAAGCCACGGGTCGCAAGTACGTGCGCATGGCGCTGGGTGGCATGCGCGACGAGGCCGAGATTCGCGGCCACCGCCGCACCTACATCGGCGCCATGCCGGGCAAGGTGCTGCAAAGCCTGACCAAGGTCGGCACGCGCAACCCCTTGTTCCTGCTGGACGAAATCGACAAGCTGGGCATGGATTTCCGTGGTGACCCTTCGAGCGCGCTGCTCGAAGTGCTCGACCCCGAGCAGAACAACAAGTTCGGCGACCACTATGTGGAAGTCGATTTCGACTTGAGCGACGTCATGTTCGTCGCCACCTCGAACTCGATGAACATCCCGCCGGCGCTGCTCGACCGCATGGAAGTGATCCGTCTCTCGGGCTACACCGAAGACGAGAAAACCAACATCGCCGTGCGCTACCTGCTGCCCAAGCAGATCGAGAACAACGGCGTCAAGGACGGCGAGTTGGAATTGCGCGAAGACGCGGTGCGCGACATCGTGCGCTACTACACGCGTGAAGCGGGCGTGCGCTCGCTAGAGCGCGAGCTCTCCAAGATCTGCCGCAAGGTGGTCAAGAACATCCAGCTGGGCAAAGACAAAGCGCCTGTGCTGGTGACCGCTGACAACCTGCCCGATTACCTGGGTGTGCGCAAGTACACCTACGGCCACGCCGAGCAGAAAAACCAGGTCGGCCAGGTCGTGGGCCTGGCTTGGACTGAGGTGGGTGGCGATCTGCTGACCATCGAAGCCGCTGCCATGCCGGGCAAGGGCGTCATCAACCGCACGGGCTCGCTCGGCGATGTGATGAAGGAATCGGTCGAGGCTGCTCGCACCGTGGTGCGCAGCCGCGCCCGCTCGCTGGGCATTCGCGACGACGTGTTCGAAAAGCGCGATATTCACATCCACGTGCCCGACGGCGCAACGCCCAAAGACGGCCCGAGCGCTGGCGCAGCCATGACGACGGCGCTGGTATCGGCACTGTCGGGTATCCCCGTGCGCGCTGATGTGGCCATGACGGGCGAAATCACGCTGCGTGGCGAAGTCACCGCGATTGGCGGCCTGAAGGAGAAGCTGCTGGCAGCGCTGCGCGGCGGCATCAAGACGGTGCTGATCCCGGAAGAAAACGTCAAAGACCTGGCCGAGATTCCAGACAACGTGAAAAGCGGTATGGAAATCGTGCCCGTGCGCTGGATCGACAAGGTGCTCGACATCGCCCTGGAAGCCAAGCCCGTGCCGCTGAGCGACGAAGCCGTGGCCGAGGCGGCGCCTGCTGCCGCTGTGGCTGCAACAGCTGCCAAGGCCGCGCCGGCACGCCGCGCACGCGCCGTCAAGCACTGAGCCCAACGCGGAAGGCGAGCGTAAAAGCGCTGGAGCCAGAGCAATAAAACAGGCCTGTTGTGAAAAACGGGCCTGTTTCGCTTTTGGACGAAAAAATATGCGCTACAATGCATCTCATCACGAAGCCGGTATATAATGATCGACTTCCGATAAAAAGGATGCGCGGGAATAGCTCAGTTGGTAGAGCGATACCTTGCCAAGGTATAGGTCGACGGTTCGAACCCGTTTTCCCGCTCCAAATTCGCAGTTGTGGCTAGCGCCACGGCAGCAAACAATCCAAGGCGCGATAGCAAAGCGGTTATGCCCCGGATTGCAAATCCGGTTAGACCAGTTCGACTCTGGTTCGCGCCTCCAAAAGATGCTGGTCAGTATGTTTTGGGTTCGTGGAAAAACGAACAAATTGCGGGAATAGCTCAGTTGGTAGAGCGATACCTTGCCAAGGTATAGGTCGACGGTTCGAACCCGTTTTCCCGCTCCAGTTTCAAAGCTGGAGCAAAGTTTTTTGCCCCAGCCCTGCGGGAATAGCTCAGTTGGTAGAGCGATACCTTGCCAAGGTATAGGTCGACGGTTCGAACCCGTTTTCCCGCTCCAATAAAGCAAAAGGAGTCTTCGGACTCCTTTTTTGCGTCTGGTGTCTGCATCTTCTGCACGCCCTCGGCATGCGGTGCGCCCAACATCCGCCTCGCTCCTACGGCATTCCGAACACGCGCTGCTATATTGCTCTCCAGCAAGGAAAGGCTGGACGCGCGCATGAAATGGCTCAAATGGCTGCTGGTGATAGGTTTGGCATTGGTGGTGCTGGGCGCTGCATCCGTCTGGTCCTGGGGCCAGTTCGCTCGCCGTGCGGTGGGCGAAGCCACCAAGGCACTGCCCATCTCGGCAGACCAGACCGCTTTGGATCGCTGGGCCACGCCGCTATTGGCCGAGCACCCAGGCACGACTGGGGCCATCCTCGTCAACGACAACCTGCAGGCCTATGCCTTACGGGCACAGACGGCTCGCCATGCTGGCCGCAGCCTTGATGTGCAGTACTACCTGTGGCACGACGACCTGACCGGCCGCGCCCTCAAAGACGAGTTGCTGACCGCCGCCGAACGGGGCGTGCGAGTGCGCGTGTTGATCGACGACATGAACGGCATGGGCCTCGACAAAAGCCTGCTGGCCATGGACGCTCACCCCAACCTCGAAGTACGCCTGTTCAACCCGGCCCGCAACCGGGGCTCCACCTGGGCGCGCGGCATGGAAATGGTCTTGCGCGTATTCAGCTTCAACCGCCGCATGCACAACAAGGCCTGGGTGGCCGACAACCGCGTCGCCCTGGTGGGCGGGCGCAACATTGGCAATGAGTACTTCGACGCCGCCAAGGTCAACTTCCACGATGCCGATTTGCTGATGGTGGGCGAAGGCGTGGCGCAAACCAGCGCCATTTTTGACGAATTCTGGAACAGCCAATCCGTCATTCCCATTGCCGCCATGCACGGCGAGAGCGATGTCGGCTTGCTGGACAAAGTACAGGCTCAGCGCGAGCAGTGGCGTGCCAAGCTGCAGGCCTCAGAATTTTCGGCCGCTGTAGCGCAGCTCATGGCACAGCCAGAAGCCGTGTATGGCCCGGAGCGCTGGCATTGGGTGAAGCAGCTGCGGGTGTTGTCCGACCCGCCGGCCAAGGCAGGGCCTGTAGAAACCGGCCGGGCGCCCGAATACTGGCTGATGTTCGACGTATTGCAAAGCCTCTTTACCGCCAAAAAAGAGCTGCGCCTGATATCGCCATACTTTGTGCCCGGTAACACCGGCACCATGCTGTTCAGCGGCATGGCCGTGCGCGGTGTGGATGTAGGCATCTTGACCAACTCGCTGGCCGCCAACGACGTGCCTGCTGTTCATGCCGGCTACGAGCGTTACCGCCAGCCGCTGCTGCAATCGGGCGTGCGTTTATGGGAGCTGAAACCGGGCGACCGCAGCAGCGCTCGCGCACCGGAGGATCGCGGGGATTCGAGCGGTAAAACCGCCGTCATCGGCAGCAGCGGCGCCAGCTTGCACACCAAGGCCTTCATCGTCGATGGTGAGAGGGGCTTTGTCGGATCGTTCAACTTCGACCCGCGCTCTGCCTCGCTCAACACCGAAATGGGCGTGCTGTTTGAGCACCCCGCCTTGGCCCAAGAGCTGATTGCCCTGTTTGACGATGCCAAACAACCCGACACCAGCTACAAAGTCAGCTTGGCACCCAACGGCAGCTTGCAGTGGCTGGACAGCCAAAATGGCAAAACCTGGGACCGCGAGCCCGAAACCAGCTGGGCGCTGCGCAGCCTCACCTGGCTGATCAGCCTTTTGCCCATCGAATCGCAGTTGTAGCGGGCCGTAGTCGCCCATTGGCCGGAAAACGCAGCCAAAAACGCTAGAATGGTGGGCTCTGCTGCCTCGATGGTGAAATTGGTAGACACCCGGGACTTAAAATCCCGTGCCGCGAAAGTGGCGTGCCGGTTCGATCCCGGCTCGAGGCACCACGAGAACAACAAGCCAACAGGCCGGTCCTGTTGGCTTTTTTCTGGTTTTTCATGGATTCACGGGGAAGACAATGCCGTGATGGACGTGTATTCGAGCAGCATGGCTTAGCAGAGAAGCGGGCGCTTGAATCGTTCTCCACAATGGCGTCAGAGGTGCTTAGGCGCGACGTCGATGGCGCAGACAGTACCTGGGTACGGCCAGCCATCGCAACAAAGCATAAGCGCCTCTGCCGCCACCTCAAAACGAAGACTCCCTTCAAGGCATGGCAATTGGCTTCGCCACTACACTTGCGCCCCCCGAGACATTCGTGATGAACCTTTTTTCTTCGGCCGTCCATCGACAAACCGGGCACAATACCAGATAGTGTGGAGGCGCCGCCGCTCGGGTGGGCGGCAGGCGCACCCTCAGGCCAGGGGCGGGCGGTGCAAGCCGCCGCTCCGATTTAGGAAGGTACAGAACATGCCCAGTTACAACCCACCCTTTGAGATCCATGTCCACGGCCAGGTGCTGCTGCGCGCCGATGTGGGTTTTGACCAGTTGCAAGAGGCGCTCAAGCCCCTGTGGCACTACGCAGGCGCCAAATCGCTGGTGGATGGCGCAGAAAGCGCTTACGAAGAAGAGCCGGGCATCTTGTTCGAGCCCAAGGACCACATGCTGCAAATGTGCTGGACGGTGCGCGGCGACGAAGATTTCCGCCAGTCGCTCGACGACATGTGCATGAACCTCAACGAGCTGGCCGAACAAGGCTCGGCCATCGAAGTCACCTTCTACGACGCCGAGTTTGACGACGAAGACCAGGACCGCAGCGCCGAATCGCGCGACGACTTCATGATGCTCTTCGTCGGTCCCACGCCGGCCGCTATCATGCAAGTGCAGCGCGACATGCTGGTGCAAGACGTGGTCAACATGATGGAACGCCATTTCGACGCCAGCGAACTGCAAGGTGTCGTGGGCGAGATCGACAAGCTGTTCAGCCAGCGCTTTGATGCACTGGTCGATTCGCTGGAAATCGGCAAGCCGCCACGCGGCGCCGGTGGCTCGGGCGGACACGGCGGCGGCCGCCGTCCACGCCATTTGCATTGAAACAGCTGCTTGCCCAATAAGGCAAGCGCCGGCATCTACAGAAGCAGTAGCTGCCCGTGTTTTGTGTACCAAGGCAGCCAGCGCGCTGCCTTTGTTGTTTGAAAGCCCTATGTCCCAAGCCGTGTTATTGCCCTATTTGCAAGCCTATCCGCCCGCACTGCAGCAGCAGGCTGCAGGCTTGCTGCAATCGGGCAAGCTGGGCGACTGGCTGCTGCAGCGCCACCCGCAAGCGCACCAGCTGCGCTCCGACAAGGCATTGCACGGTTATGTCACCGAACTCAAGGCCGAGCACATGCGCAATGCAGCGCCCTTGGCCAAGGTGGTTTATGACAGCAAGCTTCAACTGGTCTACCAGGCGCTGGGTATCCACATGCGCAGCGGCAAAAACCATGGCGGCAAAACCCAGACGCGCCACGAAATCCGCATTGGCAGCCTCTTCAAACACGCGCCCGAAGCCTTCTTGCGCATGATCGCCGTGCACGAGCTGGCCCACCTGCGCGAAACCGACCACAACAAAGCCTTCTACCAGCTCTGCGAATACATGGAGCCCGCGTACCACCAGCTGGAGCTGGAAACGCGGCTCTACCTGACCTGGCTGGACAATGGTGGGCACCGGCTGTGGCAGGTGGAGTCTGCTGGTTAGACGCTGGTCTCAGGTCTTGAGCGATGGGCGTAGCAGTATTTGTCTTGAGCGAAGTGGTTGCTGATGGGTATGGGTCTCGCTCAAGTCACTCACCCAAAATGTACTGATACAACACAAGCTCTTTCGGTTAACAAGAAAGATTCAATTGAAAATTGAATTTTCATTCAGAAATTAAATTAACTTTGATCTAGATCTGCTGAGCAAAAGGAGTGGCTGCTTACATTTTGATTAATAGTGTTAATTAATCGAAGTGTCCAATGCATAAATTATTGCGTCAGTGCCTGTTTGGCAAAAGGTGGCTGGGCTTGTGTGTGCTGTTGGTGTTGGGCGCTTTGTACAGCATCAGCAGTGCTTTTGCGCAAGCGCCGGATGCGGTGTGTGCCGAAGTCAAGATAGTCATCGAGCAAAAATTCTCACTCGAGCGCCAGGCGTTTGACGCCAAGATGGTCATCACCAACGGCCTGGGCGACCAGAAACTGGAGAACGTGCAAATCGAGCTGCTGTTTCTGGATGCCAACAACAGCCCGGTCAGCGCCACGGCAGACGCCAATGCCCAGGGTGCCACCTTCTTCTACCGCACCGACCAGGTAACGGGCATCACCAGCCTCAACGGCGGCGTGATCGAGCCCAAGGCCATTGCCGACATCCACTGGCTCATCATCCCCGCCGCTGGCAGCGGTGGCAGCAAACCCGAGGGCGCTGTCTACTACGTAGGCGCCAAAGTCACCTACACCTTGGACGGTAAAACCGACACCGTCGACGTTGCGCCCGAAGCCATTGTTGTGCGCCCGCAGCCTGAGCTGGTGCTCGACTACTTCTTGCCACGCGACGTCCACGCCGACGACCCCTTCACCCCTGAGACTGAAGTGGCCGAACCCTTCACGCTCGGCGTCCGCATCAAAAACCAGGGCGGTGGCGCTTCGCATAAAACCAAAATAGACACGGCCCAGCCCAAAATTGTAGAAAACCGCCAAGGTCTGGCAATCAGCTTTCAGATCCTGGGCGGCTATGTCGGGGACGAGCCAGCGGGCAAAAGCCTGCTGCTCGATTTTGGTGATATAGCGCCGGGCGCTGCAAAAATGGGCCGCTGGTCCATGGTTAAGTGAATATGAGTAAAACTAATTATTTGAATTTAATTGAGTGGAATTTATATCAACTCAATTGCATAAAAAATGCTGGATCGGTGGATTTGCAAATAAAAATGCATTGTGAGGCTGTGGATTTTATTGCAAGTCAAAAATGGTGTGTGAAGATTAATGATGTGTATGTTGGGTCTGTATTTCCGGGTATTTTGGCAATATTTCTTATTAAAATTGAACCTATAAATGATGACGTGGATGAGCAAGTCTGGGTGGTTGTTGGTGATCTGCCTTCGGCTTATATTACGTATGAGGGGGATACGCGAACGCCTCTGGAGGCATTGCTCGTTTATATAGATGTTATGGGAGATTGGGTGGATGCTGTTAGAAATGGCGATGATTTGAATAGCGTAATTCCGGTGGATGTTGAGCCAACATTGGAGAATGCAGAGAGTTTGGAGTCTAGGCTGGAATTTTTAAAAAAGGTAATTGTTCCAGAAATGCAATAAAATCCCAGTATCTGTATTTTTGTTTGTGGTTGAATATTTATTTCTTGAGGTGTTTGGGATTGTGGTGTGAAATAAATATTATTAGGTATAGTGGTAATGAAGAGTAAATTTTTAAATGCCGATGGGGTTGTTTTTCATGACAATGAAAAAATATACTGAAGGTAACCTGTTTTGTGTCCCGCTACGAGAAGGCGGTGTAACAGTGGGGCTGATTGCCCGAACCGCTCCAAGGAGTCAGATAATATTGGCTTATTTTTTAAAATAAAACTATTTAAATGTAATGATGATTTTGACAAAAATTTAATTTCTAAATCTAATGGGCGTTGTTGCATAAATCGTTGCTCTTCCAGCGGTAGGCTTGCTGCATGAGTCAGCCCCGCAAACCCCGCTATAGA